>DATKAO010000148.1 GCA_035498015.1 Myxococcota bacterium | reverse complement strand
TCGATGCTGAGCCGGGTCTTGCCCGACGTGTTCGGGACCGACGAGTGCATCTGGGCCCCGGAGAACAGGATCAGCCCGCCGCCCGCGCACAGCGGCCGGAACTCGGACTCCACGTCCATGGGCTCCTCGGGCTTGGGCTGGTCGCGCGTGTCTTCGCCGATCTGCGCCGCGGCGATCTTGCGGCTGGTGCGGTTCCACTCGGCGTAGTTGTACCGGCTCGAGCCGTTGCGCACGCCGCGGCTCCAGTAACCGGGGTGGAAGGCCAGGCCGTCGCGCGGCCCGATGTCGTGCACGGGCAGCCACCAGTTGAGCTGGCAGGGCGGCGCGGAGTACCAGGTATCGCGATGCGGGTGGAAGGCGTAGGCGATGCCGGTGGTGAGATATCCGCTCGAGGTCGACGTGCGCAGCCGCGGCACGTCGAAGTAGGTCTCCTTCGGGTCGCAGCCGAAGGCCGTGAGCAGCTCGCGAATCAGTCGCTTCGATTCCGGATGGTGGATGAAGGCGGGCTTCAATTCGGCGAGCTTCGCCGCGTAGGTCTCGACCGGCATGTCGTGCTGGGCCGTGCGCGCGTCGAGCGGGCGGAACGCGGCGGCGCACATCTCGCGCGCCAGCTCGCACAGCGCCTTGCCCGCGGGCGTGGGCGAATAGATGAAGATCTCGCCGGCGTACAGCCGCTGCCGTCTCTCGTCGTCGGAGATCCGGGCGTCGAAGCTGATCGGAATCATGAGTCACCCTGGTGCAACCGCCGCGCCAGCGGCCGGAACCGAGCGCGTGATCCGCGAGTCAGTGCCGTCCAGCCCGGTGCGCGCGTCGTCGGAAACCGTTCAGCCACGACTGGGGGGTGCGGGCTGACTTGCGCGGCGCCGATGCTATCACGGCGCGCGCGTTTTGCGGGTGGAAGATGGGGAGCTGCCGCTGGCAGGCTGGTGCAACAAAGGGTGGCGCGCGTCCCTGAGTTGCCGGCGGGCGAAATACGCGGAGGTTTGCGCGCAGTCACTGATGGGAGCCTTCTCATGCGTGCGCGCGCTTCGGCTCAGGCTTCCGCGAGGCGAGACAGGCCGAGCTTCTTCATGCGGTTCTGCAGCGTGCTGGGCGCGAGGCCCAGGATGCGCGCCGCGCCGTCCGGGCCGTAGATCTTGCCGCGCGTGGCCTGCAGGACCTGTGCGATGTGCGCGCGTTCCACGTCGGCCAGCGTGCGCAGCCCCCCGGCGGGCGCGCCCGGAGCCGGCTCGGC
Source organism: Myxococcota bacterium (assembly GCA_035498015.1). Taxonomy (NCBI): domain Bacteria; kingdom Pseudomonadati; phylum Myxococcota; species Myxococcota bacterium. The sequence goes on along the minus strand of DATKAO010000148.1, from coordinate 17,637 downwards.
GCGAATCACTTCCTTCGCCCCCCGTACGCTGGGCAGCTCGATCGCGAGCTCCCCGGCCGGACACAGGATGGCGGCGCGCTCCAGGCAGTTTGCGAGCTCGCGCACGTTGCCGGGCCAGTCGTGGCGCTCGAGCGTGTCGCGGCTGGCGGCGGTGAGTCGCCAGGGCCCCCGGCCGGTGCGCCGGCGCAGGTTGGCGAGATACTCCTCGGCGATCGTGGCCACGTCCTCGCGCCGCTCGCGCAGCGGCGGGACAGCGATCGGGAACACGTTCAGGCGATAGAACAGGTCGTCGCGGAAGCGGCCGGCGCCGATCGCGGCCGCCAGGTCGACGTGCGTGGCGGCGATGATGCGCACGTCGACCTGCACCGTGAAGTCACTCCCCACCGGCTCGTACGAGCCCTCCTGCAGCACGCGCAGGAGCTTCGCCTGGGCCTGCGGCGCCAGGTCGCCGACCTCGTCGAGCAGGAAGGTGCCGCCGTTCGCGACCGCGAAGCGGCCGGGGCGGCTGGCGTCGGCGCCCGAGAACGCGCCCTTGGTGTGGCCGAACAGCTCACTCTCGACCACGCCCTCGGGCAGCGCCGCGCAGTTGAGCTTCACGAAGGGCTGACTCGCGCGCGCGCTGCGCGCGTGGATCAGCCGCGCCAGCACCTCCTTGCCGGTGCCGGTCTCGCCCGTGAGCAACACGGGCACGTCCGAGCGCGCGACCTGCAGCGCGAGCTCGACCGCGCGGCGCATCGCCGGGTTGCGCGAGCGCTCCATGAGCCGCGCCGGATCGAAGTCGCCGCTCACCTCGGCCTCGAGCAGGCGGTTCTGCTCCTCGAGCCGGCGCTTCTCGCGGTCGAGCTCGTCGGCGCGCTCGGCGGCCAGCATGGCGAGCGCCACCACTTGCGCGTACACCGCCGCGACCTGCACCACCTCGTCGTCGTAGGCCACGCACTGCGTGCGGTCGAAGGTGATCGCGCCCAGCGTCCGGTCGCGCACGCACAGCGGGACCACCATGCACGAGTGACCGTCGGGCAGGTCGAGCACGCCGTGGTAGGGATCGGCGTTCTGCGAGTGGTCTTGCTCCGTCAGCACCGTGGGCCCGCGCGCGGCCAGCGCCTGGCGCAGCAGCGGGAAGTCGGACAGGGCAATGCGGTGCGCCCGCACGCGGTGACTCGCGAGCCGCCCGCGCGCACAGCGCACGTGCAGCTCCTCGCCCGAGAGCTCGAGCACCACGGCGAGGTCGTAGCGGATCACGTCGTTCAAACGCTCGAGCGCGCGCTGCAGCACCTCGTCCACGTGCGCGGCGTCGGCGGCCAGGGCCACCAGGGTTCGCAGCTCGGGGTCGGGGAGCGCCGCGGACGAGCTCATCGCCGCCCCATCTTAGCGGAGCCTTGTGGCGAGCCACCCCACCCGCATTCGGGTGGCACACCCGTATTCCGGTGCGCGTGCACCCGAAACGCGCTGCGCGAGCGTGCGCTGACTCGTGTGCGGCCTGTTCGCGCGTGGCACGGCGCGTGCTCTTCACGTACTCCGCATTCCGCAGGGGAGAGCTCGAATGAGGGGGATGACAGCGGGAGTCGCCTGCGCGTTCGCGGTTCTCTACGCGACCGGAGCGGCGGCGCAGAGCGCGGCCCAGGGGCCGCACGGTGCGCTCGCGATGGCCGAGCAGGAGCGGCGGCTCGACGCGTTGAAGCCGGGCTCCGCGAAAGGCGACCCGCCGGCGCGCGTGGTGGCCGCCTCATGGGCCCGGACGATCCCGGCGGAGAACGCGCTCACGCCCGAGCGCGTCGCCCTGGGCCGGAAGCTCTACTTCGACCCGCGGCTCTCCGCCGACGGCACGGTCGCGTGCGCGACCTGTCACGACGTGAGTCGCGGCTTCACCGACCAGCGTCCGGTGGCCGAGGGCATCGGCGGGAAGCTCGGCCGGCGCAACGCGCCCACGACTTTGAACGCGACCTTCTTCACCAGTCAGTTCTGGGACGGGCGCGCGGCCACGCTCGAGGACCAGGCGAAGCTGCCGATCGTGAACCCGATCGAGATGGGCATGCCCGACGGCGCAGCGCTGATCGCGAAGATCGGCCCCGACGCCGATTACCGGAAGATGTTCCAGGCCGCGTACGGAAGCGCGCCCAACTACGACGACGTGGGCCGCGCGCTCGCGGCCTTCGAGCGCACGCTGGTGTTTCTCGACGCGCCCTTCGACCGCTGGCAGGACGGCGACGCGAAGGCGCTGTCGGCCGACGCCGTGAAGGGCTTCGCGCTGTTCAACGGCAAGGCGCGCTGCGTGGCCTGTCACCCGATCAACGCCTCGAGCCCGATCGGCAGCGACAACCGCTTCCACAACATCGGCGTGTCGGCGCGGCACCAGGACTTCGAGTCACTGGCCGCCAAGGCGCAGGTCGCGCTCGCGGGCGGCGGCGGCGACCAGGTGCTCGACAAGCTCGCGCTCGAGACCGACCTGTCCGAGCTGGGCCGGTTCCTGGTGACCAAGCGGCGCAGCGACCTGGGGGCGTTCAAGACCCAGCAGCTGCGCAACGTGGCGCTGACCGCGCCCTACATGCACGACGGCTCGATGCAGACCCTGTGGGACGTGGTCGACCACTACAACCGCGGCGGCGAGGCCAACTCCTATCTCGACGGCGGCATCGAGCCGCTCGCGCTGAGTCCGGCCGAGATCGACCAGCTGGTGGCGTTCCTGTTCGCGCTCACCGACGTGCGCTTCGCCGCCCAGGCGAAGACGATCGAGAGCGCGCAGCGGGCACGTGCCAAGACCACGCGGCCGTTCCGCGAGACCGACCTGGCCTTCCGCAAAGTGATTCCCTTCGAGGCCCGCGTGCAAGGGGGAGCGAAATGAAGAGCATCGAGACGAAGTATCTCGAGGCGCGCGCCGAGCTCCTGGCCGGGCTCGGCAAGCTGAACCGGCGCCAGTTCATGAAGGTCGCGGGCGCGGCCGCCGGCGCGGCGCTCGCGCAGGGCGTGCTGCCGCCGCACTCGTTCACGCCCGTGCGAGTCGCGCGCGCCGCGACCGGCGGCAGTGACTTCACGTTCGCCTACATCTCCGACTCGCACCTCTACACCAAGGACAAGAACGACCGCTTCGTGCGCGGGCTCCTGCGCGCGGTCGACGACGTGAACCGGCTCGACCCGCAGCCCGACTTCGTGCTCTACGGCGGCGATCTCGCCCAGCTGGGCCGTGCCGACGAGCTCGACCTGGGCGCCCAGATCCTTAGGAACCTGAAGGCGCCCGTGAAGATGATGGTCGGCGAGCACGACTGGTACTTCGACCTGGGCGAGAAGTGGCGCGCGCTGTTCGGCGCCGACAACTACTCGTTCGAGCACAAGGGCGTGCGCTTCGTGACGCTGAACAGCGTGGTCGAGGCCGACTTCTGGACCGCCAAGGGACTCACTCCGGCCGAGCGCATGGGCACGGTGGCCGGTCTCGACAACGGCACGCAGAGCTCCTTCACCGTGGGCGAAGCCAACCGCGCGTGGCTGGCGAAGGAGCTCGAGCCGGTGAAGAGCAGCGTGCCGTTGGTCGTGTTCTCGCACTCACCGCTCTACAAGCTCTACAAGAAGTGGAACTTCTGGACGGACGACGCCGAGCAGGTGCAGGACATCCTGAAGCGCTTCGACCAGGTGACCGTGATCCACGGTCACACGCACCAGCTGCTCACGAACCGGATCGGGAACATCTCGTTTCACGGCATGCTGTCGACCGCCTGGCCCTGGCCCTACGCGCCGCAGGGGCTGCCCGAGCTCACGATCCAGATGAGCCGGCCCGATCCGTTCAACCCCAGCGACGGCTGCGGCGACGGCACGGTCACCGTCGGCGCCGACGGCATGTGCGACAAGCTCTACAACCTGTGGAACCGCAACCCGGTGACCGTCTCGCGCACGTACATGAAGTCGAACGGCAAGGAAGACCGCGCCGCGGCGCCGAAGCTGGCCAGCTACTGATGGCGCTCGGGGGAGATCTCAGCATGCGGAAACTCGTGACTCGCTTCGCCGCGCTGGCCGCCGCTGCGGGGCTCGCGCCCGTGGCCCGCGCCGCGGGCGACATGGAAGTGACTCTGTGCGACGGCCGCACCAAGGTCGAAGTGTCCGCCGATGCGCCCAAGACCACCGAGTCGGGGCAGAAGATCGCCGACGAGCTGATGCGCCAGTGGCGCGAGAAGAACCCCAAGGTCGACTGGGAAGCCGAGGAGCGCACGCACCACACGATCCAGCCCGCGGCCGACAACAAGGCACTCGTCGGCGGCTCGCAGGGCGCGACTTACGGCGAGATCACCCAGCGCGACGTCGACCTGTGGCGCACCGAATCCGAGCGCTTCGTGGTCGCGGGCTCGAAAGTCTTCCACAGCGCGACCGAGCTCGGCTCCACGATCGCGGTCTCCTGCGACATGTGTCACCCCGACGCCGCGAACACGCATCCGGAGACCTACCCGAAGTACCAGGTGCAGCTCGGCCGCGTGGTGCTGCTGCGCGACATGATCAACTGGTGTCTCGAGCATCCGGTGCGCGCGAAGCCGCTCGCCGCCGACGACCCGCGCATGCGCGCGCTCGAGGCCTACATCTACGCGCAGCGCAAAGGCACGCCGCTGGACTACGGCAAGCGCTGACGCGCGTTCGTTTGCGCGCGCTTCTGCCAGTCACTTGCCGCCGGATTGCGGCTTCATGAAGATTTCACGCGCACGCATTGCGCGTGCGCTCGATCGCGCGTAGCCTCGCAAACCGTCGAGAGAGAGAGCGAGGCACCCCCCTGATCCGACTCCTCCTGGCCGTCGCGTTGGCGCTTTGTGCAATTTCCGCCGCGCGTGAGGTGCACGCACAGTCGTGCCCGAGCGGCCCGCGCGTGCCGTTCGCCGGCCACAACCTGCCGCTCGACAGCCTGCCCGATCCCGCGCCCATGACCGCGGTCCGCGTCTGGCCCAACATCACCTACGACAGCGCGACCTCGCTCGCGTTCGCGCCCGACGGCTCGGGCTTCGCGCTGGCCACCGAGCAGCAGGGCCACGTGCACGTCGTCCCCACGGATCCGAACTCGGCGACCACGCCGGTCTTCCTGGACCTTACCAACGGCGAAGTGCAGTTCGACAACGCGGAGCAGGGCATGCTCTCGGTCGAGTTCGACCCGAACTGGGCCACGAATCACTTCATCTACGTCGACTACGTCGCCCCCGGCTCGCGCTGTCAGACGGGCACCTACTGCACCAAGGTCGTGCGCTACACGCAGAGCGCCGGCAATCCGAACCTGGCGGACCCCAACTCGCGCCGTCCGATCCTCGAGGTGCCCGACAACAACAACTTCCACAACGGCGGCCAGCTCAAGTTCGGCCCCGACGGCATGCTCTACGTCTCGATCGGGGACGCGGGCACGATGAGCGGGCAGGACACGTCGAAGCTCCTGGGCGTGATCGTGCGCATCGACCCCAACGGCGGCAACCCGTACGCGATCCCGGCCGGCAATCCCTTCATCGGGCAATCCGGCAAGCGCGCCGAGATCTGGGACTACGGCCTGCGCAACCCGTGGCGCTTCACGTTCGATCGACTCACCGGTGACTTGTGGGTCGGCGACGTGGGCGAGAACTCGTGGGAGGAGGCCGACTTCGTGCCCGGCAACGTGCCGGGCCAGAACTTCGGCTGGTCGTTCTGCGAGGGCACGCACGACTACGGCGGGAAGACCTGTTCCTCCATCCAGTCGACGCTGCCCGTGCTCCAGTACCCGCACGACAGCAACACCGGCGGTTACGCGATCGCGGGCGGCTACGTCTACCGCGGCGATCTCTTCCCCGAGCTCTACGGCGCTTATCTCTACGCCGACGAGGTGAGCGGCCACGTCTGGGCCTACAGCCCGGCGAGCCAGGTCTCCACGCGCATTGCCGAGATGACCAACCCGGTCTCGTGGGCGCAGGACTCACTCGGCGAGCTCGTGATCGTGTCTCACGCCGGCGGGCTCTACAAGCTCCAGCCCACCCAGGGCTCGGGCACGCAGCAGTTCCCGACCGCGCTCTCGGGCACCGGGCTGTTCACGGACACGACCGCGCTCACGCCCAAGCCGGGCCTGGTCGAGTACGACGTGATCTCGCCGCTCTGGTCCGATGGCGCGCTCAAGCGCCGTTGGATCGCGCTGCCCGCGGGCCAGACCGTCGGCTTCTCGCCCGACGACCCGTGGACCTTCCCGGTGGGCACGGTGTTCGTGAAGCACTTCGAGCTGCAAGTGACTCCCACGACCCGGCGCCGCGTCGAGACGCGCGTGCTGCTGCGCCAGGTGGACCGCTGGGTCGGCTACACCTACCGCTGGAACGCCGGACAGACCGACGCCGCGCTGCTCACCGCCTCGATGAACGAGGCCTTCACCATCACGGGCTCGGGCGGCACGCAGACCCAGCAGACGTGGCACTACCCCTCGCCGTCGGAGTGTCTGGGCTGTCACACCGCGGCCTCGGGGCGCGTGCTCGGCGCGCGCACGCGCCAGCTGAACAAGAGCTTCACCTACGCCGGCGGCGCGGACAATCAGCTGCACGCGTTCGGCGCGTGCATGGGTCTGTTCGCGACCTCGATCGCAGGCCCGAGCTTCTATCCCGCGCTGGCCGACCCGAACAACGCCTCGGAGACTCTGAACGCGCGCGCCCGCTCCTATCTCGCCGCGAACTGCGCGCACTGTCACCAGCCGGGCGGCCCCGCGCCCGGCAGCATGGACATGCGCTACGAGCCGCTGCTCGGCGCGATGAGCCTGATCGGCGTCGCGCCCATCTCCGGCGACCTCGGTATCTCCGGCGCGCTGCGCGTCAAGCCGGGGGCGAGCGCGCAGAGCGTGCTGTGGGCGCGCGTCGCCTCGACCGACCCGAACCTGCGCATGGCCAAGGGCAGTCAGATCCCCGACCCGCTCGCGGTCTCGTTGCTCGGCAGCTGGATCGACACCGGTCTGGGCACGATCGACTCCGACGGCGACGGCGACGCCGATTCCGCCGACAACTGCCCCTACGAGCCCAACGCGGACCAGAGCGACGGGGGTGGCTGGATGAGCTCGACGCACGACGGCATCGGCGACGCGTGTCAGTGCGGGAACACCGACCCGAACGGCGTCGTCAACTCGCTGGACCTGAACGCGCTGCGCCAGTATCTCGCGGGCAACCCCGGGCGGACGGTCGCGAACGTCGCGCGCCTGGTGCGCTATCCCGACGTGGCGGGCCGGCCCAGCGTGCTCGACTTCGCGCACCTGCAGCGCGCCCAGTCCGGCGTCGAGGCGGCCTACAGCCAGACCTGCCCGGCAGCGACGCGGCTACTGCCCTAGTGACTCGTGCCGCGCGAGCAATGCCTTCGGGGCCATCATGCGCCAGGCCTCGACCAGGCGCTCCTCGAGGTCGGCGCGCTCGATCTTCGGCAGCCGGATCAGCACCATCGGCCAGCCCTCGTAGTGCGGCGTGAGGAAGAACACTTCGGGCGCCACCTCGAGCAGCGCCTCGCGTTCGCTCAGGTCGATCCGCACCGCGAGCACCTTCGGATCCGGCAGCAGGCGGGCGAACAGCTTCCGCCTCACGTAGAAGCCGGGCGTGCCGTAGCACGGCTTCTCCTGGGTCTCGGGCAGCGCCAGCGCGAGGCTGCGCACGGTCTTCTCGGTCGCCATCGGTGAATTGTCGCTCAGAATCCGGGCGCGCGCGGACCACGAGCGAGGCACGCCCGCACCCTGGGGTGACTCCGGCGGTGCGGCGGAGCGGCGCGGTTCCTGCAATGGCGCTCTCGCGGAGGAAGTGTGCGCGGTGGCCATCCAGATCGCGCTGCAGCACCGGACTACCTACGAGTACGACCGCCTGGTCGCGCTCTCGCCGCAGGTCATCCGCCTCCGGCCGGCGCCCCACGCGCGCACGCCGGTGTCGTCGTACGCGCTCGCGATCGAGCCGGCCGGCCACTTCCTGAACTGGCAGCAGGATCCGTTCGGGAACTTCCTGGGGCGCGCCGTGTTCCCGCAGCCGACGCGACGGCTTTGCGTGCTCGTGGACCTGTTGGCCGAGCTCGAGATCCAGAACCCGTTCGACTTCTTTGTCGACCCCGGCGCCGAGCACTGGCCGTTCAGCTACGAGCCCGCGCTCGCGCGCGACCTCGCGCCCTACCGCGAGGCGGCCGCCGTCGGGCCGCGCCTGCACGCCTTCCTGGCCGCCGTGCCGCGCGAGCGCCGGCGTTCGATCGATTTCCTGGTCGACCTGAACCGCGCCGCGCAGGCCGAGGTCGGCTACGTGATCCGCATGGATCCGGGTGTCCAGACACCCGAGGAGACACTCGAGAAGCGCAGCGGCTCGTGCCGTGACTCGGCCTGGCTCCTGGTCCAGGCGCTGCGCAACCTGGGCTTCGCGGCGCGCTTCGCGAGCGGGTATCTCGTGCAGCTCGCGCCGGACGAGAAGCCGCTCGAGGGCCCGGCCGGGCCGGGGCAGGACTTCGCCGACCTGCACGCCTGGGCCGAAGCGTACCTGCCGGGCGCCGGCTGGATCGGGCTCGATCCGACCTCGGGACTGCTGGCGGGCGAGGGCCACATTCCGCTGGCGTGCACGCCCGAGCCCACGAGCGCCGCGCCGATCACCGGCGCGGTCGACGAGTGCGAGGTCGCGTTCTCGTTCGCGCTCTCGGTCGAGCGCATCCGCGAGGACCCGCGAGTCACACGGCCCTACGGCGAGGCGCAGTGGGCGGCGATCGACGCGCTGGGGCGCGCGGTCGACGAGCGGCTCGTGGCGGGCGACGTGCGACTCACCCAGGGCGGCGAGCCGACCTTCGTGTCGATCGACGACCCGGACGCACCCGAGTGGACCACGGCGGCGCTGGGCGGGCGCAAGGCCGAGCGCGCCGAAGAGCTGCTGCGCCGGCTGGCCGCGCGCCGCGCGCCCGGCGCCTTCCTGCACTTCGGCCAGGGCAAGTGGTACCCGGGCGAGTCACTGCCGCGCTGGGCCTACGGCTGCTACTGGCGCAAGGACGGCGAGCCGATCTGGGGCGACCCGGAGCTGTTCGCCGACCTGCGCCGGCGTGCCGGCCACGGCGCGGCCCATGCGCAGGACTTCCTGACCGCGCTCGCGAAACGGCTCGACGTGGATCCGGGCTTCGTGCTGCCGGGCTACGAGGACGCCTGGTACTACCTGTGGCGCGAGCGCCGGCTGCCGACCAACGTCGATCCGCACGACTCGAAGCTCGACGACCCCGAGGAGCGCGAGCGGCTGGCGCGCGTGCTCGACCGGGGCCTGGCCGCCGTGGTCGGCTATGCGCTGCCGCTGCAGCCCAAGGCCGTGTGGGATCCGAGCGGCGCCGTCTCGTGGCGCTCGGGACCCTGGTTCCTGCGCCGCGAGCGGCTGTATCTCCAGCCGGGTGACTCACCCATGGGCTTCCGCCTGCCGCTCGACTCCCTGCCCTGGGTGGAGCAGGGCGAGGCGCCGTTCGCGCCCGAGGTCGACCCCTTCGAGGCGCGCCCCCAGCTCGCGCGCCGCGCGCAGCAGCGACACCGGCCGGTGTCGCCCGCCTCCCAGCGGGACTCGCGCCAGCCGCAGGCCCGGCCGCGCCCGGGCGAGTCGGCGCCGTGGATCGTGCGCACCGCGCTGTGCGTCGAGCCCCGCGACGGCGCGCTGCACGTGTTCTTTCCACCGTTGGGCCGGCTCGAGGAGTATCTCGCGCTGGTCGAGGCGATCGAGGACACGGCCGCGGCGCTGCGCCTGCCGGTGCGTCCGGAAGGCTACGGGCCGCCCGACGACCCGCGGCTGGGCAAGCTCGAGGTCACCCCCGACCCGGGCGTGATCGAGGTCAACGTCGCGCCCGTCGAGAGCTGGCGCGAGGCGGTGGAGAATACGACCGCGCTGTACGAGGAGGCGCGCGAGGCCCGGCTGCGGGCCGAGAAGTTCGCCCTCGACGGCAGTCACACAGGGACGGGCGGCGGCAACCACGTGACCCTGGGCGGGCCGACCGCGGCGGACAGCCCGCTCTTGCGCCGGCCCGACTTGCTGCGCAGCCTGATCGGGTATTGGCAGGACCATCCCTCGCTGTCGTACCTGTTCTCGGGCCTGTTCATCGGGCCCACGAGTCAGTCGCCGCGCGTCGACGAGGCGCGCAGCGACGCGCTGCACGAGCTCGAGCTGGCGTTCGGGCGCCTGCCCGCCGACGCGCGCTCGAACGGCGTGCCGCCCTGGCTGGTCGACCGCGTGCTGCGCAACCTGCTGATCGACGCGACCGGCAACACGCACCGCACCGAGCACTGCATCGACAAGCTCTACTCGCCCGACGGCCCGCGCGGGCGGCTCGGGATCGTCGAGCTGCGCGGCTTCGAGATGCCGCCGCACCCGCGTCTCTCGTGCGTCCAGCAGCTCCTGGTGCGCGCGCTGGTCGCGCGCTTCTGGGACGAGCCCTACGCGCCGCGCCTCGTGCGCTACGAGACACAGCTCCACGACCGCTTCATGCTGCCGCACTTCGTCGAGCAGGACTTCCGCGACGTGCTCGAGGAGCTGCGCCGCTCGGGCCTGGCGTTCGACCCGGCCTGGTTCGCGCCCTTTCTCGAGTTCCGCTTCCCGCGCATCGGCGAGGTCGCGAGGGCCGGGATCCAGCTCGAGCTGCGGCGCGCGCTCGAGCCCTGGCACGTGCTGGGCGAGGAGCAGGGCCCCGGCGGCACCGTGCGCTACGTGGACTCGTCGCTCGAGAGACTCCAGGTGAAGGTGCGCGGAGGCATCGGCGAACGCTACCAGGTCGCGTGCAACGGCCGCACGCTGCCGCTGCATCCGACCGGCGCGCGCGGCGAGTCGGTCGCCGGCGTGCGCTTCCGCGCCTGGCAACCACCTACTTGTCTGCACCCGACGATCCCGGTGCATGCGCCGCTCACGTTCGAGGTCGTCGACACCTGGCTCGAGCGCTCGCTCGGCGGCTGCACCTACTACGTCGCGCACCCAGGCGGGCGCGCCTACGACCGCTTTCCCGTGAACGCGGCCGAGGCCGAGGCGCGGCGCAGCGCGCGCTTCTCGCCGCTGGGTCACACGCCGGGCCGCGTGCGGCTCGCGCCTGTGGTGCCCAACCGCGACTTCCCGCTCACGCTCGACCTGCGCTGGGGCTGAGGTCGGTCCCATGAGCGATTGGGGGGGAGCGCGGCCGGAATACGAGAGACTTCCGGGCCATCGCGACGAGATGCTGGGCGCCGACGGCCGACCGCACGCGCACTGGCTGCCGCTCACGCGCTCGCTCGAGTCACTCGGCCCGACCGAGCTCGGACGCCGCTGGGACGCGGCCCGGCGGCTGATCCACGAGAACGGAGTCACGTACAACGTGTACGGCGATCCGCGCGGCCTGGAGCGGCCCTGGGAGCTCGATCCCTACCCGCTGGTGATCGCGCAGGCCGAGTGGACGCGGCTGCGCGCCGCGCTGGCGCAGCGCGCGCGCCTGCTCGACGCGATCCTGGCCGACATCTACGGAGCGCAGCGCCTGCTGCGCGACGGGCTGCTGCCCGCCGAGCTGGTGTTCGAGCACCCGGGCTATCTCCGGCCCTGCCACGGGGCGGAGGCGAGCCAGTCGAGCCTGCAGCTCTACGCCGCGGACCTCGCGCGCGCGCCGAACGGACAGTGGTGGGTGCTGGGCGACCGCACGCAGGCGCCGTCGGGCGCCGGCTACGCGCTCGAGAACCGGCTGGTGCTGTCGCGCGCGCTGCCCGAGGCGTTCCGCGAGAGCCGCGTCGAGAGACTCGCGGGCTTCTTCCAGCGCCTGCGCGACGGGCTGCGCGCGCTCGCGCCGCGGCGCCGCGACAATCCGCGCGTGGCTCTGCTGACCCCGGGGCCGTACAACGAGACCTACTTCGAGCACGCCTATCTCGCGCGCTACCTCGGCTTCACCCTGGTCGAGGGCGGCGATCTCACCGTGCGCGACCGTGCGGTCTACCTGAAGACGCTCGGCGGGCTCGAGCCGGTCGACGTGATCCTGCGCCGCGTCGACGACGGCTTCTGCGATCCGCTGTCGCTGCGCAGTGACTCGTCGCTGGGCGTGGCGGGGCTCGTGCACGCCGTGCGCGCGGGCAACGTCGCGGTCGCCAACGGGCTCGGCAGCGGGCTGGCGGAGTGCCCCGCGCTGCTCGCGTTCCTGCCCGGCTTGTGCCGCGCGCTGTTCGGCGAGGAGCTCGCGCTGCCCTCGGTCGCCACCTGGTGGTGCGGCCAGGCCGAGGCTCTGACCTACGTGACCGGCCACCTCGAAGAGCTGGTCGTGAAGCCGGTCTTTCCCGGCGTCGGGCTCGAGCCGGTGTTCGGCGCGCGGCTCTCCAAGCCCGAGCGCGAGTCACTCGTGGCCGCGATGCGCGCGCGCCCGCACGCCTTCGTGGCCCAGGAGCAGGTCGCGCTGTCGACCGCGCCGGTCTTCAGCGGCGAAGGCGTGCGAGCCCGCCATCTCGTGCTGCGCGCCTACGCCGCAGCCGCACCCGGCGGCCGTGACTGGGAGGTGATGCCGGGCGGACTCACGCGGGTGGCCGCCGCACCCGACTCGCTGGTGGTCTCGATGCAGCGCGGCGGCGGCAGCAAGGACACCTGGATCTCCTGCGAGCGCGTGCCCAGCGCGCTCACGCTGCTGCGCCCGCCCGGCGCGCCGGTCGAGCTGACGCGCGGCGGCGCAGAGCTGCCCTCGCGCGTGGCCGACAACCTGTTCTGGCTGGGCCGCTACGTGGAGCGGGTGGAGGGTGCGGCGCGGCTGGCGCGCGCAGCCATCGCGCGCATCTCGGGCGACAGCCCGGAGACCGACTCCGCACTGCCGGCGCTGCTCGACGCGCTGACGCGCGCCGGCGCGCTCGAGGAAGGCGCCGCGCGCGAAGGCCGGGAGCTCCTGTCCGCGCTCTTCGCCAGTGACTCGCCGCGCTCGATCCGGGTCACGCTGGGCGCGATCCACCAGCTGGCGTTCGCGCTGCGCGACCAGATCTCGCTCGACACCTGGCGCGTGCTCTCGGAGCTGCAGGGCGAGGCGAGCGGCCCCTCGGCCGCCTCGTGGAGTCTCTCGGCCGCGCGCGACGCGCTGAACCGCATGATCCTGCGGCTCTCGGCCTGGAGCGGGCTCACCATGGAGAGCATGACGCGCACGCTCGGCTGGCGCTTCGCCGACATGGGCCGGCGCCTGGAGCGCGCCACCGGCAGCGCGACCCTGCTCGACGCGTGTCTGGTCGAGGCGAGCGACGACGAGCCCGCGCGGCTCGAAGCGCTGCTCGAGGTCGCGGACAGCGCCATCACCTACCGCCGCCGCTACCGGGGCGAGCTGCAAGCCGTGCCGGCGCTCGACCTGTTGCTCAGCGACGAGACCAACCCGCGCTCGCTCGTGTTCCAGCTGGCCGCGCTCGAGCAGCATCTGGCTCACGTGCGCGGCGACGCGGGCGCCGAGCGCACGGTCGACGAGAGACTTGCGCTGGCGGCGCTGGCGCGGGTGCGGCTGGCCGACGTGGCCGAGCTGTGCCGGGTCGACGCGGGCAAGCGCCTGCGGCTCTCCGAGCTCTTGACTCGCACGCTGGGCGACCTGCCCGCGCTGTGCGACGCGCTGACGCGCAGCTACCTGTCGCACGCCGGCGAAGCGCGGCGCATCGAGCACTTCTGATGCGCTATCGGGTCACGCACGAGACGACCTACGAGTACGAGGAGCTGGTCTCGATCTGTCACAACGAGCTGCGGCTCGAGCCGCGCGAGACCGAGCGCCAGCGCCGGCTGGGCACGGCGCTGCGCATCGAGCCGATGCCGCGCGTCACGATCGCCGAGCGCGACTACTTCGGGAATCCGACTCATTTCTTCACGGTCGAGGAGCCGCACCACAGCATGGTGCTGGTGGCACAGAGCGAGCTCGAGCTCGAGGCCCCGAGTGCGGAGCGGCCCCAGACACCGCCCTGGCAGGAGCTGCGCGACGCGCTGCGAGCCGACCGTTCGGCCGACGGCCTGGCCGCCTTCGAGGCCTGCTTCGCCTCGCCGCTGGTGCCGATCGCGCCGGAGTTCGCGCGCTACGCGGCGCCGTTCTTCCCCAGCGGGCGCGCCTTGCTCGACTGCGTGGCGGAGCTCAACCACCGCATCCACACCGACTTCGCCTACCGGCCGGGCGCGACCTCGGTCACCACGCCGGTGCGCGACGTGCTCGAGACGTGCGAAGGCGTGTGTCAGGACTTCGCGCACGTGGAGATCGCGTGTCTGCGCGCGCTCGGTCTGGCCGCCCGCTACGTGAGTGGCTACCTGCACACGCAGCCGGCCCAGGGCCGCGAGCGGCTGGTCGGCGCCGACGCGAGTCACGCCTGGGTCTCGGTGTACTGCGGCGCTGCCGGCTGGATCGACGTGGACCCGACCAACGATCTGGTGGTCTCCGACCAGCACCTCACCCTGGCCTGGGGCCGCGACTACGGCGACGTGTCGCCGATCAAGGGCGTGATCCTGGGCGGAGGCGGTCACACGGTCGACGTCGGCGTGGACGTCGAGTTGCTCGCAGGATGAGATAGTTATCACTCATCCCGACCGGTGCTTCGCGCGCGCCTGAATTAGCTTCCGGCTGGCCCCGTCCTACGCGCGGCCTTTTCCCGGAGGACATTCTGCGATTCTTTGCGCTCGCGATCGGGGTCGCGTGGTTGCTATCCGTGACCGCGCGCGCGGACGAGCCCGCGCAGGGGCCACCCTTGTCGCTGGAAGCCGCACTGACGCGCATGCGCGAGAAGGGCTTCGACGTGCTGACCGCCGAGGCAGCCGTGCACGCTGCCGAAGGTGACGCCGTGGCGGCGTCGGCTTTCCCCAACCCTTTGGTCAGCGGCGGCGGCGGCCACACGTTCCACTACGACCCGCACTCGTGCCCCGAGCCCGGCTGCTCCGACACGCAGTGGTCGGGAAGTCTCTCGGACCAGGGATTGATCGCGGACCTGTTGATCGGCAAACGGCGGCTGCGCGCGCAGGTCGCCGGGGCTGCGCTCGCCGCCACGCGGCTGCAGCGCGAAGACGCCATTCGCGTGCTCTCCGCCCTGGTCGCGAAGGCCTGGGTCGACACCGCGGTCGCCGGCGGCCTGCTGCGCGCTGCCCAGGACGCGGCGCACTCCTCGGCCGAGATCTCGAAGCTGGTCGACTTGCGCTGGCACGCGGGCGACGTGTCCGAGGCCGACGCCGCGCGCGCGGAGACCGCCAAGCTCGAGGCCGAGCAGTCGGTCGACGCCGCGCGCGAGAACCTGGCGCAGGCGAAGATCTCGCTCGGGTTCCTGCTGGGCGAGCGCGGCGAGCCGGACTTCGAGGTCGAGTCACCGCTGCCCAAGTGTGTCGCGCCACAGGACTATGCCGCGGCGAGCGAGGACGAGCTGCTCGAGCGCGCGCGCGCCGGCCGCCAGGACTTGGCGGCCGCGAAGCAGGCGGTCTCGAGCTCGGAGCTCGCGGTCGCGCTGGCCCGGCGCTCGCGCATGCCCGACGTCGCGCTCGGCGCGAGCTACACGCAGGAGGGCACCGGCAATTCCGCGATCCAGCCCCCCACCGCGGCGCTCGCGCTGACCGTGCCCATCCCCGTCTTCTACCAGGGGCAGGGCGAGATCGCGCACGCGCAGGCCGCGCTCGATGCCCAGCGCATCGCGCTGGCACGCGTCGACGCCCAGATCGGCTCCGACGTGGCGCAGGCGTTCGCGTCGTGGCGGTCGGCGCAGAGCCGGGTGACTCGCATGGAGTCGATCACGCTCGCGCGCGCGAGCCGCGCGCTCGAGCTGGTCGAGTACCAGTACAAGCGCGGCGCGGCCTCCCTGCTCGAGCTGCTCGACGCGCAGCGCACCTTCACCTCGACCCAGGCCGAGTACCAGCAGAACGTCGGCGACTGGTGGTCCGCGCTGTACCAGCTCGAGACCGCCACTGGAAAGGAGCCAGAGCCGTGATTCGCTTCCGCAGGGTCCTGACACTCGTCGCAGCCGTGGCGCTCACCGGCTGCCACCAGCGCGCGGAGGAGCCACAGGCGGAAGAGCCGCGCGTGAGTGGCGCCGTCGTGTCGCTGGCCGAGAACAGTCCGCAGCTCGCCTCGTTCCAGGTCGAGCCCGCGACGACCGCCAAACCCTCCGCGCTCGAGCTCAATGGCCGCATCTCCTGGGACGAGGACGCGACCGTGCGCATCTACTCCGCGTTCGGAGGCAGGGTCACCCGCATCCACGCGCAGGTCGGCGACCACGTGAAGCGCGGCGACGTGCTGGCCGAGCTGGCCTCGCCCGACTACGGCCAGGCCGAGGCCGACGCCCACAAGGCCACGAGTGACTTGCGCCTGGCCGAACGCACGATGGCGCGCGAGAAGGACTTGTTCGACCACGGCGCCGCGCCGCGCCGCGAGCTCGAGGCCGCCGAAGCCGACCTGGAGCGCGCGCGCGCCGAGCACGAGCGCGCCGAGGCGCGGCTCTCCGCCTACGGCGGGCACGACCGAGCGTCGGTCGACGGCAGCTTCGCCCTGCGCTCGCCGATCGACGGCGAGGTGGTCGAGCGCAGCCTGACTCCGGGCCAGGAGGTCCGCCCCGATCAGATGCTGGCAGGCACGGCCGCGCTGACCGCGCCGATGTTCACGGTCACCGACCCGACCCATCTGTGGGTGGTGATGGACGTGAACGAGCACGACGCCTCTGCGCTGTCTCCGGGGCAGAGCTGCGTGGTGCGGCCGCATCTGAAGGGCGGCCTCACCCTGCCCGGAACGATCGCGCTCGTGAGTCAGTATCTCGATCCCACCTCGCTCACGGTGAAGGCGCGCGCCACGGTCGCGAACCCGGACCGGGCGCTGCGCGCCGAGATGCTGGTGTCGGTGGGCGTGGACGCGCCCGCCGACAAGCTGGTGGAGGAGGTGCCCGCGCGGGCGGTGTTCCTGTCGGGCGACAAACACTACGTGTACGTGGCCTCGGGCGGGGGCCACTTCGCGCGCACCGCGGTCGACGTGGGCCGCGAGCACGACGGCCTGCTGCAGGTCGACTCTGGCATCGGTCAGGGCGACTCGGTGGTGGTCGGCGGCACGCTCCTGCTGGAAAAGCTGTACCGCGAGCACGCGACCGGACTCTGACCCGAGATGATCGGCCGCCTGGTCCACTTCGCCCTGCGCCAGCCCCTGTTCGCGCTGGTGCTGCTGGCCCTGTTCGTCGGGGCGGGCGTGTTCGCCTTCGTGCAGCTTCCGATCGAGGCCTTCCCGGACGTGTCGGACACGCAGGTGCAGGTGATCACCCTGTATCCGGGGCGCGCGCCCGAGGAGGTCGAGAAGCAGGTCACGATCCCGCTCGAGATCGCGCTCTCCGCGGTGCCCCACGCCGTGCGGCTGTTCTCGCACACGCAGTTCGGGCTGAGCTTCGTGGTGATCACGTTCGACGACAAGGTCGACGACTACTTCGCGCGCGCGCGCATCCAGGAGCGACTCACGCTGGCAGACCTGCCCGACGGCGTGCAGCCCGACCTGGCGCCGCTCGCCACGCCGATCGGTGAGCTCTACCGCTTCCGCCTGAAGGGCGACGGCTGGGACCCGCGCGACCTGCGCACGCTCGAGGACTGGGTGGTCGAGCGCTACCTGAAGCACGCCGACGGCGTCGCCGACGTGGTGAGTCAGGGCGGCTCGATCAAGCAGTACGAGGTGCACCCGGACATGGGGCGCCTGCGCGGCTACGGCATCACGCTCGAGCAGCTGCTCGGCGCGCTGCAGCGCAGCAACGCCAACGCCGGCGGCTCG
>DATKAO010000147.1 GCA_035498015.1 Myxococcota bacterium | reverse complement strand
TGCGCTCGGTCGACATCAACCCGCTGATCGTCGCGGGCAGCCAGCCGGTCGTGATCGACGCGCTGGTCGAGCTCGAGGGAGACGCGCGGTGAGCGCCGTGGTCGAGCGCTTCCGTCCGCTCTTCTATCCGCGCGGCATCGTAGTGACCGGTGTCTCACAGCACCCGGGCAAGTTCGGGACGGTCGCGTACCACAACCTGATCGCGTGCGGGTACGAGGGCGAGCTGTTTCCGATCAATCGCGAGGGCGTGGAGTCGTTCGGCCGCCCGACTTACAAGAGCATCTCCGAGATCCCGCGGGGCCGCGCCGACCTGGTGTTCCTGTGCACGCCCAACAGCGTGAACGAGGAGCTGCTGCGCGAGTGCGCGAAGATCGGCGTGCGCGCCGCCTTCGTGGCCTCGGCGGGCTACGGCGAGGCGGCCGACGGCGCCGAGATGGAGCAGCGGCTCGTGGCGCTGGGCCGCGAGCTCGGCATCGCGATCGCGGGCCCGAACGGCCAGGGGCTGATCTCGACCGCCGTCTCGATGTGCGCGCAGATCGTCGCCCCCTACCCGCCGCCGGGACCGATCTCGGTGGTATCCCAGAGCGGCAACCTGGCTTCGAGCTTCATGAGCTACGGGGCGCTCACCGGCGTGGGCATGTCGAAGGCGATCTCGTGCGGCAACTCGGCCATGCTGCAGCTCGCGGACTATCTCGAGTACTACGGCGAAGACCCGGAGACCGCCGTGTCGCTCGCCTATCTCGAGGGCGTGGGCGACGGCCGGCGCTTCGTGGACGTGGCGCGCGCGCACACGGCCCGCAAGCCGCTGGTTCTGGTCCGCGGCGGAGTCACGAGCGCGGGCAAGCGAGCCGCGAGCAGTCACACCGGAGCGCTGGCTTCCGACGACCGCGTGTTCACGGGCGTGTGCCGCCAGCTCGGCATCACGCGCACCGAGACGGTCGAGGAGGCCTACGAGGCCGCGGCGGCCTTCGCCACCCAGCCGCTGCCGCGCGGACCGCGCACCCTGATCTTCACGGTCGCGGGCGGCTGGGGCGTGCTGACTTCCGACGCGTGCGTGAACGCGGGTCTCGAGCTGATCCCGTTGCCCGACGACCTGCGCGCGAAGATCGACACCATGGTCCCCGCGCGCTGGAGCCGCGGCAACCCCATCGACCTGGCGGGCGGTGAGACACGAGACACGATTCCCGAGGTGCTCGAGCTCATGGCCGCGCACCCCGACGTCGACGCGATCGTCTATCTCGGCATCGGCATCCAGGCCTCGCAGGCCCAGATGTTCCGCCGCGGCCCGTTCTGGCCCGACTACGGCCTGGAGCGCATCGGCAGCTTCCACGAGAGCCAGGACCGGCGCTACGCGCTGGCGGCCGCGGACGCCAGCCGCAAGCACCAGAAGCCCATCCTGATCGCGAGTGACCTGGCCTACACGGGCATGTCGTACGGCAACACCGGCCCGGCCGGAGTGCGCGAGTCCGGGCGAGTCACATCCCCATCGGGGCACCGCGCCATCCGCACCCTGGCGCGCATGGTGGCCTACTCGCGCTACCGCAACCGCCTCGGCCGCGCAGGCTCCTAGCCTCGACCGTCACAGGAAGACCGAGCGAAGGCCGCCCTCCTGCGAGGTCCGGGTCTTAGGACGACGACCGTCACGGGAAGACCGAGCGAAGGCCGCCCTGAGCGAGGTCCGCAAGCGGCGCAGCCGCGCGCAGCGAGCCGCAGGCGAGCGTAGTCAATAAGTCAATGAGGCGCCCAGACCCCCAGCTCGACGTGCAGCTTCCCCGACAGGCGAGTCACGATCACGCTCGCGATGCGCTGCTCCTTGTGCGCGAACACACCGCGCTCGTCGCCGCGCGAGTGTGAGTCGTCGATCGCCCAGCCGCGCGTGCGCAGGCCTTCGGAGAAATCGCGCACCACCACGTCGGGGTCGACCTCGCCCGTGAACAGCGCCACGAGCGACCCCGGCTCTTCGGAGCTGACCGACACCGAGTGCAGGCCGTCGGGGATCGGGATGTCGTCGGGCAGGTCGTCGGCGGGGCTCTTGGTGTCGGCGATCTCGGCCGCGGCGGCGCCGCCGGGGCCAGTGACATCGGCCGACTCACTCGGGTGGCTGCCGGCGGGCTGCCGCTCGCCACAGCCGCAAACCACGGCGGTCACCCACGCAGCGAGCGCGAGCGTGACGAGAAGACGCGGTCGCATCGCGCAATCCCCGGAGCGCAACGGAGTCAAGATACCACGCAAGCGCGTGGCGGCAGAGCGCACCCGTCGGCTAACGTGCCGCTCCCTCTTCCTCGGAGCTGCGATGTCCCCGGTCCGCCGCGAGCTCGGCGCGCTGTGGCGACTCGCGTGGCCGTTGGTCGTCACGCAAGTCGCCTTCATGATGCTCGGTGTCGTCGACACTTTGTTGCTCGGCCGCCTGTCGGTGGCCGCGCTCGACGCCGTCGCGCTGGCGAACATGTACGGCTGGGCCGCGCTGGCGCTCGGCATGGGCGTGGTCATGGGCATGGACCCGTTCGTCTCACAGGCCTACGGCGACGGCGACCCCGAGGCAGCGGCCCTGGCGCTGCAGCGCGGGCTCGTGGTGGCTTTCCTCGTTGGGGTCCCGGTGGCGCTCGCCTGGGCACTCACCGAGCCGGCGCTGCGGCTGCTCGGTCAGGACCCGGAGCTCGCTCGGCTCGCCGGCGAATACAACCTGCTGCGGGCGCCCAGCGCGCCGTTCTTTCTGGCCTTCACGGCGCTGCGCAGCTGGCTCGCCGGGCGCAACCTGGTGGCGCCCGCGATGTGGCTCGCCGTACTCATGAACGTGGCGAATGCGCTGCTGGCCTGGGGCCTGATCTTCGGGCGCCTGGGCTTCCCGCGGCTCGAGCTCGTGGGCGCCGCGCTGGCGGCGTCGGTGGTCGCGATCGGTGAGCCACTCGCCCTGCTCGCCATGATCTGGCTGGCCGGCCTGCACGAGGGCGCGTGGCGCCGCTGGGACCGGCGCTCCTTCGAGCTGCGCGGCCTGGGTCAGATCGCCCGGATCGGCTTGCCGACCGGCCTGCAGATGTCTCTCGAGGGCAGCGCCTGGTCACTCGCCGCGATGATGGCGGGCTGGATCGGCGCGGCGGACCTCGCGGCCCACACGATCGTGCTGAACATGATCGCGCTGTGGTTCCAGGTGCCGCTCGGTATCTCGCTCGCGGGCAGCGTGCGCGTGGGGAACCTGCTGGGCGCGGCCGACCTGCCCGGCGCTCGGCTCGCGGGGCGGGTCGCGTTGGGGGCGGGCGCGAGCGTGATGGGGGTCGCCGCCGTGATCCTGGTGGCATTCCGCGGTGAGCTGCCGTTCCTGTTCACGAGCCAGGTCGACGTGGTGGCGCTCTCGGCGCTGATCCTGCCCATCGCGGGCGCGTTCCAGGTCCTGGACGGCACCCAGATCGTCGCGGGCGGCATCCTGCGCGGCGCCGGCCGCACGCAGGCGCCCGCGCTGGCGAACCTGTTGGGCTACTACACGCTGGCGCTGCCGTTCGCGGCCTGGATCGGCGCGCCCGGGCGCTGGGGCCTGGTGGGGATCTGGTGGTCGCTGCTCATCGGGCTCGTGATCGTGGCCAGCCTGATGTTGTTCTGGCTCCGGCGGGCCTCGCGCTTGCCCCTGGCGGAGCTGCGCGTGGCGGCGACATAGCGCGCCGCTGACTCGCGTATCATCCGCGCATGCACGAGATCATCCTTCACCACTACCCGGCGTCTCCGTTCAGCGAGAAGGTGCGACTCACGTTCGGCCTGAAGGGCCTGTCGTGGCGCGCCGTCGAGCAGCCCAACATCATGCCCAAGCCCGAGCTTCTGCCGCTCACCGGCGGCTACCGGAAGATCCCGGTCATGCAGATCGGCGCCGACGTCTACTGTGACTCGCAGTGCATCGTGCGCGAGCTCGAGCGCCGCTTCCCCAAGCCGAGCGTGCACGCCGGCGGCGAGGCGACCAGCTGGGCGTTCGCGGTCTACTCGGACCGGGTGTTGTTCATGGCCACCGTGGTGCTGATCTTCGGCATGATGGGCGACAACGTCCCGCGCGAGTTCGCCGAGGACCGCACCAAGCTGATGGGCGGAGGCCCGGGCCAGGGCTTCAACCCGACCGCGATGAAGGCGGCGGTGCCGCTCATGCGCGAGTCTCTGCGCAGTCAGCTGAGCTGGCTCGAGTCACAGCTCGCCGACGGCCGCGCGTTCCTGACCGGCTCGGCGGCGGGCATGGCCGACTTCACGACTTACCACCCGATCTGGTTCCTGGGCAGCTACTACCCGCCCGCCGGCGAGATCCTCGCGGGCTACCCGCGCGTCGCCGTCTGGAAGGAGCGCGTGCGCGCGATCGGCCACGGCACGATGAAGCCGATGGAGCGCGGCGAAGCGCTCGAGATCGCCCGCAAGGCCGAGCCCGAGACACAGCCCCGCGCCGACCCCGGCGAGCCGAACGGCCTCAAGCCCGGCGATCGGGTCACGGTGATGGCCGACGACTACGGCCGCGATCCGATCAGCGGCACGCTGGTGAGCTCGTCCGCCAACGAGATCGCGCTGCGCCGCAGCGCGCCCGAAGTGGGCGACGTCGTCGTGCACTTCCCGCGCATCGGGTTCGTGACGCTGAAGGCCGGCTAGGCGCGCACGCGCTGCAGCGTCTCGCGCCAGGCGTCGCGTGCGGCCGTGCGCGCGGACGGGTCGCCCCGGGGAGTCACGCGCAGCGCCGGCGCGGCCAGCGAGAGACAGTCGCGCAGGCTCGGGTAAACGCCGAGCGCCAGGCCGGCCAGGAAGGCGGCGCCCAGCGCCGTGGCTTCGACTTCGGCGGCGCGCTGGACCTCGCGCCCGGACAGGTCGGCGAGTGACTGCAGCAGGAAGTCGCTCTGCGCCAGGCCGCCGTCGACTTTGAGTGGACCGTCGGCCAGCGGGAGTGACTCGCACACGTCGGCGCAGCGCTGGGCGATGCCTTCGAGCAGCGCGCGGGCGAGCTCGCCCTTGCCCGAGCCGCGCGACAGCCCGAGGAACGCGCCGCGCGCGGCGTCGTCGAGGTACGGCGAGCCCAGGCCCTGCAGCGCGGGCACGAAGCGCACGCCGCCGCTCGACGCGCTGGCGGCGGCCAGGCGCGACAGCTCGGCCGCGTCGGGCGCGATGCCCAGCTCGACCGCCCAGTCGACCGCGCTGCCCGCGGTGATCACCGTGCCCTCGAGACAGAACGCGCGCGTGCCGTCCGAGAGACTCCACAGCGCGAGCGGATACGAGCCGGGCACGGCGTCGACCGGCGAGTCACCGGTGTGCACGTCGCACATGCCCGAAGTGCCGAGCGTGAGCTTGGCCTGGCCGCGCGCGTACACGCCCTGCGCGAAGGCCGCGGCCTGCTGGTCGCCCGCCAGCGCAGCGATGCGCACGGGCGCGCCCAGCAGCGCGGCCGGTGTCTCGCCCAGCACGCCGCTGGTCGGAGCCAGGGCCGGCAGCGCCTCGCGCGGCACGTGAAACAAGTCGCACAGCGGCTGTGACCACTCGCCCTTGGCCACGTCGTAGAGCGCGGTGCACGAGGCGTTCCCGGGATCGGTCACGTGCGCGGCGCCGCCGGTGAGTCGCGCGGCAAGCCAGGTGTCGGGCGTGCCCAGGCGCAGGCGGCCGGCGCGCGCCGCGGCGGCCACCGCGTCGTCGTGCTGGAGCCACCACTCGAACTTGGTGGCCGAGGCCAGGGTGTTGAGCGGAATGCCGAGCTTCCTGAACTCGGCCACGCGCTCGGCGGTGCGCTGGTCCTGCCAGCTCTGCGCCCGCGCCAGCGGCTGCAGGCTGCGCGCGTCCCAGCACAGCGCCGTGGCGCGCTGGGTCACGATGCCCAGGCCCGCGACGTCGCGCGCCGAGAGACTCGCGCGCGCCAGCGCCTCGCGCAGCACGTCGCCGCTGCGCAGCACCAGCTCCTCGGCGTCGAACTCGCTCCAGCCGGGCTGCGGGTAGGCCGCGCGCAGCGGCCGCTGTGCGCGCGCCAGGACGCGCCCGTCGCGCGCCACCACCAGGGCACGGGCGCTGGTCGTGCCCAGGTCGAGCGCGAGCAGCGCGTCGGCGGTCACGGGCCCTCGGGCTCCGGGATCAGCACGCCCGGATTCAAGAGGTCGTCCGGGTCGAGCGCGCGCTTCAGGGTCCGCAGCAGAGACACGCCCGTGTCTCCGATCTCGCCGCGCAGATAGGCGCGGCGCACGCGCCCGATGCCGTGGTGGTGGGCGATGCCGCCGCCCGCGGCGGCGGTCGCGCGCATCGTGCGGCGCCAGCACTCCTCGTAGATCGCCGCCATGCGCGCGCGCTCCTCGACCCGCGCCGCGAACGTGAAGTACAGGTTCGTGCCCGAGCGGTAGGAGTGACTCGAGTGGGCGCTCGCGAGCGCCACTTCGGGCAGCTCGCGCAGCGAAGCCACCACGCCGCCGTACACGGCCATCACGCGGTCCCAGGTGGCGGCGACCTCGATCGTGTCGACCACCAGCCCCCGCTCGAGCAGCTCGCGGAAGCTCGGCACCTGGTTGCGGTGCTCGAGCCACTGCTCCACGGCCTTGGGATCCGCGGCCTGGCCCTGCTCGGCGGCGCACAGCGCGGCCACGCCCGCAGCCTCGGCCGTGACTCCCGCGCCCGGGCCCTCGTGCACCAGCAAGAGCAGGTGGCGCCCCTCGGGACACTGCGCAGCGAACTGGCGCCGGGACTCCCGCTCGTCGTAGAGCCGCACCACCGGCGGCCGCCAGCCGGCGCGCATGAAGCGCCGGATCGCCTCGAGCCCGGCGTCGAAGCTGGGGAAGTGGCAGGCCGCGAGGCGCCGTGACTCGGGCTGCGCGCGCAGCGAGAAGGTGACCTCGGTGACCACACCGAGCGTGCCCTCGCTGCCCATGAACAGCTGGCGCAGGTCGGGCCCGGCCGCGGCACGCGGTGTCTCCGCGCTGCGCAGGATTCGGCCGTCGGGCAGCACGACCTCGAGCGCGAGCACCAGGTCCTCGATCGCACCGTAGGCGGTCGAGAACTGGCCGGCCGCGCGCGTCGCGACCCAGCCGCCCACGGTCGAACGGTCGATCGACTGAGGCCAGTGACCGATCGTGAGTCCCTCGCGCGCCACGCGCCGCTCCGCCTCGCCGCCCAGCGTGCCGGCGCGGAAGGCCGCGCGCAGGTCGCGCGAGTCGAGTGACAAAAGTCCGTCGAGCCCGCGCGTGGAGAGCACGACCACGTCGGGCCGGGTCTCGACCCCGCCGCACACGCCCGAGCCGCCCCCGAAGGGCACCACGGGCACGCGCGCGTCGCGGCACAGGCGCAGCGCCGTGGCGACCTCTTGCGTGGACTCGGGGCGCACGACCGCCGCCGGCGCCGGCGCGGCGTGACCCGCGAGCTCGTGGATCTCAGCGAGCGCCCAGGCGTCGCGCCGGTGCGCCGCGAGTGTCTCGGCGTCGGTGTGCACGCGCGGGCCGAGCGCGGCGCGCAGGCGCTCGGCGATGCCGCTCACGCCGGCTCGTTCCCGAAGTCGAGGTCGGCCGCCAGGCGCGCGCGCACCTCGGAGAGCTCGCTCGCGCTCCGCGCAGCGTCCCAGCCGAGCAGCGCGCGCATGCGCGCCGCGATCGGCTCCGCGATCGCCGTGCGCGCCTCGGGCTCGAACAGCGCCGCGCGCGTGCGGCGGTAGAGCACGTCCTCCACGTGAGCCGCGGCCTCGCGAGTCACCGCCCAGTCGACCTCGCCGCGGATCACCGGCGCACCCGGCGACAGTGACTCGGCACCGAGCGCGATCACCTCGTGCGCCTCCGAGCCGTACAGGCGCGCGAGCCGCGCCGCGGTGCCCTGCGGCAGGGCGTGCGCGCGCACGAGCTCGTGCGTCAGCCCGGGCAGCTCGCCGGCGAAGTCACCGCCCGGCAGCGGCGCGCCCTCGCCCGCGTCGGGCAGCGTGCGGCCGAGCACGCGTTCGACCTGCTCCAGGCTGCGCAGCGCGGTGGGCCGGTAGCCGGTCAGCTTCCCGCCCGCGATCGTGACCACGCCCGCGCGTCCGACCAGGATCTCGTCCTTGCGCGAGATGTCGGTCGGCGGCTTGCCCGGCTCGGCGACCAACGGCCGCAGGCCCGCCCAGGCCGTCTTCACGTCGCCGAGCTCCAGCTTCGCGTCGCGGAAGTAGCGCGCGAGCGGCGCCAGCAGATACTCCACGTCGGCCAGCGACACGCGCGGCCAGACCTCGGCGCCGCGCTTGTAGGTGGTGTCGGTCGTGCCGACGAACACGATCTCCTCGCGGCGCAGCGCGAACACTCCGCGGCGGTCGTCGGTGGCGAGCAGCAGCAGGTGGCGCACCGGCAGGCGCGCGGCGGGAATGCCGATGTGCACGCCCTTCGACAGGTGCAGGAGCGCGGGCGCGGCGGCGTCCTCGAGCCGACGCACCGCCTCGACCCAGCCGCCCGCGGCGTTCACCACGCAGCGCGCGCGCACGCGAATCTCCCGGCCGGTCAGGCGACACCGTGCGGTGACGCCCGCCGCGCGCCCGTTCTCGACCGGGATCGCGGTGACCGGGGCCCAGTTCAGCGCGCGCGCGCCGTGCCCGGCCGCCGCGCGCAGGTTGGCGAGCACGAGCCGCGCGTCGTCGGTCAGATACTCCCGGTAGGCGCAGGCGAAGCGCCACTCCTCGCGGTCGAGCGCGGGCTCCTCGCGCGCCAGCTCCTCGGCGCCCCAGTTCTGGTGCACGTCGTGGCTCTCGACCGCGCCCAGCTTCTCGTAGGCGGTGATCGCCGCGCGGAACTTCAAGAGCGCCGTGCGCGAGCGCACCGGCAGCACCATCCAGCGCCGCTCGGCCAGGTGCGGGGCGAGCCGGAAGATCACCTTGCGCTCGAGCGCGCTCTCGCGCACGAGCCCCACGTCGCCGAGCGCCAGATAGCGCAGCCCGCCGTGGATCAGCTTGGAGGAGCGGCTCGAGGTGCCGGACGCGAAGTCCTCCGCCTCGAACAGGGCCACCGAGAGACCGCGCAAAGCGGCTTCACGGGCGATGCCCGCGCCCGTGATTCCGCCTCCGATGACCGCCAGGTCGAAGCTCTCGGCCTCGAGCGCATCGGCCGCGCGCGCGCGCTCGGTCACTGGAATCAGCGTTGCCCGGGACAACTCCGACATGCTCGCCCTTTTCGTCTCGACCTCGCAACTCGACGGCCTACAATCGGCCCCCGCATGCGCCTACCCAAGACCCCACGGCCGGAACGGTACGACCTCGCCTTGTTCGTGGACCCCGCCAAGCCGCGTTTCTCGGGCGAGCTGGCGCTCGCGCTCAGGGTCGGTCCCGAGACGCGCGCGCTCGAGCTCCACGCGGTCGATCTGGAGGTCGAGTCGAGTGAGATCGAGGACGCCGCGGGCGTGGTGAAGGTGGCCCGCGTGCGGGCGACCCCGGAACGGGAGACGATCACGTTCGTGCTCGACCGGCCGCTCTCGGCCGGCCGTGCCGAGCTGCGGCTGCGCTACTCGGGGCCGCTGCGCGGCGACCTGCGCGGGCTCTATCTCGCGCGCTCGGGCAAGCGCCGCTACGCGGCCACCCAGCTCGAAGCGGCGGACGCGCGGCGCTTCTTCCCTTGCTTCGACGAGCCCGAGTTCAAGGCGCGCTTCAAGCTGCGAGTCACCACGCCGGCCAAGCACCGCGCGGTGTCGAACGGGGCGCTCGTGCGCAGCGAGCGGCGCGGCGCGCGGGTCACGCACCACTTCGCCGAGACGCCGCCGCTCTCGACCTATCTCGTGGCGCTGATCGTGGGTGAGCTCGAGTCGTCGCCCGCAGCCAAGGCCGGCAAGACGCCGATCCGCGTGTGGTGCGTGCCGGGCAAGAAGCGGCTGGCCGGCTTCGCGCTGGAGTGCGCGGTCGAGTCACTGCGCCGGCTCGAGCGTTACTTCGGCCTGCCCTACCCCTACGGCAAGCTCGACCTCGTCGCGGTGCCCGACTTCGAGTTCGGCGCCATGGAGAACGCGGGCGCAGTCACCTTCCGCGAGACGCTGCTGCTCGTGGACGAGAAGACGGTGTCGCTGGCGGAGAAGAAGCGCGTGGCCGAGGTGATCGCGCACGAGCTCGCGCACATGTGGTACGGCGACCTGGTCACCATGGCCTGGTGGGACGACCTGTGGCTGAACGAGGCCTTCGCCACCTGGATGGCCTTCAAGGTGGTCGATGACTGGAAGCCGGAGTGGGAGATGTGGCTCGACTTCGAGTCACACCGCGCGCCGGCCTTCGCACTCGACGCCATGGAGAACACGCACCCGATCTACGTGGCGGTGAACACGCCCAGCGAAGCCACCGAGAACTTCGACGTGATCACCTACGAGAAGGGCGCGTCGGTGGTGCGCATGCTCGAGAGCTGGCTGGGGCCCGCGACGTTCCGTGCGGGCGTGCGGCGCTACATCCGCCGCCACCGCGAGTCGAATGCGCGCGCGGCCGACCTGTGGCGCGCGCTCGAAGAGGCCGCGAAGCGGCCGGTGACTCCCGTGGTGGCGCCCTGGCTCGAGCGCCCCGGCTTCCCGCTGGTGTCGGGCCGGCGCGTCGACCGCGCGGGGCAGGCGCTCCTGGTTGCCGAGCAGGAACGCTTCTTCGCCAACCCCAAGGTCGAGGCAGCGACCCGGCTCGAGACGCGGCCGATCCCGCTCGTGGTGCGCGTGCGGCGCATGCGCGGCAAGGACGTGCTGGTGCGCGCGCTCTTGGAGTCACCTTCCGAGGAGGTCGCGCTCGGGCCCTCGGGCGAGGTGCGCTGGGCGTATCTCAACGCCGACGAGGCGAGCTTCGTGCGCGCGCTGCACGACGCGCCGCTGCTGCGCGCCCTGGGCCAGGACCTGCCGCGGCTGCGGCCGGTGGAGCGCATGGGTCTGGTGGGCCACCAGTGGGCCGGCGTGCGCGCCTCGGCGGCGCGCCTGGGTGACTGGCTCGACCTGGTGCCGCGGCTCGCGGGCGAGCCCGAGCCCGAGGTGCTGTCGGCGGTGCACGGGCCGCTGGCCTGGCTGGCCGACCAGGTGCTGCCGCGCGTGGGTGGGCGCTCCACGCAGCGCTTCCAGGAGTGGCTGGCGGCGATCTTCGCGCCCGCCTTCGAGTCACTGGGCTGGAAGCCCGAGCGCGCCGAGTCCGAGAAGGAGCGGCAGCGCCGCGCGGGGCTGCTCGCGATCCTGGGTCACGTGGCCGAGCACCCCGCCACGCTCGACGCGGCGGAGTCGCGCATCGGCCCCTATCTCAAGAGCCGCACGGCGCTCGAGCCCAACCTGGCCGGGCCCGTGGTCGAGCTGGCGGCGCGGCGCGGCAGCAAGGCGCGCTTCGAGCAGTATCTGCGCGCCATGAAGGGCGCGCGCACGCCGCAGGAGCGCACGCGCTTCGAGCTGGCGCTGGGCTCGTTCCGCGAACCCGCGCTCGTGGACCGCGCGCTCGCGCTGTGTCTCGACGAGCTCGTGCCGACGCAGGACGTGGTGCCGTTGCTCGCGCGCATGCTCGCCAACCCCGCCGCGCGCGAGCGCACCTGGGAGTTCATCCGCGAGCGCTGGAAGGACCTGTCGCCGCGCGTGTCTCCGGGTCTCGCCGGCCGGCTGGTCGGCGCGTTGCCCGCGCTGCAGAAGCCGCTCTACAAGCAGCAGGTCGCGGCGTTCTTCGCGGCACATCCGATCCCGACCGCGGCGCGCGCGCTGAAACAGGCGCTCGAGCGCTTCGACCTCGACGCGGAGCTGCGCGAGCGCGCCCTGCCCGAGCTGCGCGCCTACCTGCAC
This sequence comes from Myxococcota bacterium, assembly GCA_035498015.1. NCBI lineage: Bacteria > Pseudomonadati > Myxococcota > Myxococcota bacterium. Next base: position 2,004 of record DATKAO010000147.1, on the reverse strand, counting down.
CAGACGGTGTAGATGGAGCCGGAGCTCCCGGCCGAGCTGCTCGAGCGGCCGTTCGCCGCGGTGCGCGAGGCCTGCAGCGAGGTGGCGGCGTCGGCGCGCCACGTCTCGATCGACCCGCTGGCGCTCGAGCGCTACGCCGACGCGCTGCCGCGCGCCGAGCTCGGCGCCGCGGCCACCTCGTTCCCGAAGCTCGGCGGCGACGCGGAGTCACTCGCCGCGTTCACCCTGTGTCTGGGCGCGCTGAACTTCGGCTCCGGCTGGTTCCCGGTGCTGCGCAAGCGCGAGGGCATGTCGGGCTACCGCACGCTCGAGGCCGGCCTGCGCGAGCGCTTCGAGCGCGCGGGGCCGCTCTCCGCGCGCGAGCTGCGCGCGATCGACGCGCGCGCGGTGGGCGAGCTGCTCGGTCAGTCGCCGGTGACTCCCGCGGTGGCCGAGCTGGTCGAGCTGTGGGCGCGCGCGCTGCGCGAGCTGGGCGAGCAGGTCCAGGCGCGTGCGGGCGGCTCGTTCGCCGGCTGGGTCGAGGAGGCGGGCGGCTCGGCGGCCGAGCTCGTGCGGCGCCTGGTCGCGATGCCGCTCTGGCGCGACGCCGCGCGCTGGGACGGGCGCACGGTCCCGTTCCTGAAGCGCGCGCAGCTCACGGTCTCGGATCTCGCGCACGCGCTGCCCGACGACCTGGGCCGCTTTCGCGACCTGGCGGAGCTCACGCTGTTCGCCGACAACCTCGTGCCCCACGTGCTGCGCCTGGACGGCGTGCTGCGCTTCGCGCCGGCGCTCGTCGCGCGCATCGAGGCCGAGGAGCTCCTGGCTTCGGGCTCGCCCGAAGAGGTCGAGATCCGCGCCTGCGCCGTCGACGCGGTGGAGCAGATCGCCGCCCGGCTGGCCGCGCGCGGACCGGCGGTCGCGCCGCGCGAGCTCGACGAGTGGCTGTGGCGGCGCGGCGGGGGCGCGCGCTACAAGGCCCGCCCGCGCCACCGCACGCGTTGCTCGTATTACTGAGATCCTGCTAGGGTGCGGCCCATGAAAATCGGCGTGCCGCGCGAGGTGACTCCGGGAGAGCGACGCATCGCCCTGGTTCCCGACTCGGCGAAGAAGCTCGTCGCCGAGGGCAACGAGGTGTGGGTCCAGAGCGCCGGCGGCGCGCACGTGGACTTCGCCGACGCCGAGTACACGGCCGCAGGCGCCAAGCTCGCGGAGAGCGCGCCCGCGCTGTGGGCGCAGTCGGAGCTCGTGCTCAAGATCCAGCCGCCGACCGCGGCCGAGGTCGAGTCTCTGCGCCCGGGAGCGCTCCTGGTCGCGATCCTGCAGCCGTTCCAGAACGGCGACACCGTGAAGCGCCTGGCCGCGCGCGGCGCCACGAGCTTCTCGCTCGACCTCCTGCCGCGCATCACGCGCGCGCAGAGCATGGACGTGCTGTCGTCGATGAGCACGATCGCCGGCTACAAGGGCGTGCTGATCGCGGCCAACTCACTGCCGCGGATGGTGCCGCTGCTCATGACCGCCGCCGGCACGCTCAAGGCGGCGCGCTTCCTGATCCTGGGCGTGGGCGTCGCCGGGCTGCAGGCGATCGCGACCGCGAAGCGGCTGGGCGGGGTGGTCGAGGCGTTCGACATCCGGCCCGCGGTGAAAGAGCAGGTCGAGAGTCTGGGCGCGCGTTTCGTGGCGCACGAGGCGATCCAGGCCGGCGGCGAGGCCAAGGGCGGCTACGCCGCGGAGCTGACTCCCGAGCAGCAGGCGCGCCAGCGCGAGGCGCTCTCGAAACACATCGCCGACGCCGACGCGGTGATCTGCTCGGCGCTGGTGCCGGGCCGGCGCGCGCCCGTGCTGCTGTCCGAGGCGCAGGTCAGCGCCATGCGCCCGGGCTCGGTGGTGGTGGATCTCGCCGCCGACCAGGGCGGGAACTGCGCACTCACTCGGCCGGGCGAAATCGTCGACCACGGCGGCGTGCACGTGCACGGGCCGCTCAACGTGCCCAGCACCATCCCGCTGCACGCCAGCCAGATGCTC
>DATKAO010000146.1 GCA_035498015.1 Myxococcota bacterium | reverse complement strand
GGCGTCGAGGTCGAGACGGGCGCGCCGCGCGTCGCCTACCGCGAGTGCATCTCGCAGCGCGCCGACTTCCTGTACACGCACAAGAAGCAGACCGGCGGCTCGGGTCAGTACGCGAAGGTCGGCGGCTACATCGAGCCGATCGCGAACTCCGACGAGTTCGAGTTCGTCGACGAGGTGCGCGGCGGCGCGATTCCGCGCGAGTACATCCCGGCCTGCGAGAAGGGCTTTGCCTCGGCGCTGGCCAAGGGGGACCTGATCGCTGCCCCGGTGCTCGGCGTGCGCGTCGTGCTGAACGACGGCCAGTCGCACGCGGTCGACTCGTCCGACCTCGCCTTCCAGGTCGCGGCGCGCTCCGCCTTCCGCGAGGCCTATCCCAAGGCCAAGCCCGTGATCCTCGAGCCCATCATGAAGCTCGAGGTCGAGGGGCCGAGTGACTTCCAGGGCGCCTACATCAAGGTGATCATGCAGCGCCGCGGCGTGATCATCGGCTCCACCGATCTCGACGGCTTCAGCCAGGTCGAGGCCGAGGTGCCGATGGCCGAGACCTTCGGCTTCGCGACCGACCTGCGCTCCTCCAGCCAGGGCAAGGCCGAGTTCACCCTCGAGTTCGCGAAATACGCGCCGGTTCCGGCGGAGATCCAGAAGAAGCTGATCGAGGAATACCAGGCCAGCAGCGCCTCCAAGCGACGCTGACCGGCCCGCGGGCGTCCGCGGGCCTGCGCGTCTTCGCTCGGCTGCGCCTTGCTGCGCGCTGCGCTTGCAAAGCGCTTAGAGTCGTCGTGTGACTGAGCCCCTACGCGCGGCACCCCTCCCGACCGCGACTCACGCCCCGCCTCTCGACGAGGCGGAGCGCGCGCGGGGGCGGCGGCTGGCGATCGCGTCGAACGTGCCTTGGATGACGTTCTGGACCGCGTTCGCGGAGCAGCTGCCCACGCTCGCGCTCGTGTCTCTGGGCGCGAGTGAGACGCTGATCGGCGTGCAGAGCGGCATGCGCCTCGGGCTGGCGGGGATCCAGCTGCCGGCGCTGCGGCTGATCTCGTGGTTCCCGAAGCGGCAGATCCTGATCGCCGGCAACCTGCTCGCGCTCGCGGCCAGCTTGCCGCTGGTGTTCTTCGGGGCGCTTGCGAGCCTGGAGCACGACACCGCGCTCACGATCGTGTTCGCCGCGCTGGCCTTCACGGCGCTCGGGCTCGACCTGGGCGACCTGGTGTGGTTCCCGCTCTTGCGCGCCTACGTGGAGCCCGACCGGATCGGCCGCTTCTTCGGCACGATCCGCACCAGCTGGCACGCGGCCGTGATCGTGTTTCTCGTCGGGGGCCAGCTCTGGCTCGCGCGGCACGAGAACGGCTTCGCGCTCCTGTTCGCGATCGCCTGGCTGCTAGGTCTCCTGCGGCTCACGCTGGTGTGGCGGCTGCCGGAGCGCAGTGAGCTCGGCGGCGAGCGGCTGCGCGCGCGCGACGCGCTGGCGCTGGTGCGCGACGACCCGCGCCTGCGCCGCTACACGCTGGGCATCTGCTGTCACTACGGGGTGCGCTCCGCCGCGCTGCCGTTCGCGCTGGTCATGCTGCGGCGCGCGCTCGGCTTCTCGAACTCCGACGCGATCGAGACCACGATCGCGATCTACGTGGGCGGCATCGTGTCACTCTACGTCTGGGGCGCGGTGATCGATCGCTTCGGCCCGCTGGTCGGCTTCCGCACCGCCGCGCTCGGCATGGGCGCGCTGTATCTCGGCCTCGCGTTCATCGAGCCCATGGGCGCGGCGACCTCGCTGTTCGCGATCGGCTTCTTCTTCAGCCACGCGCTGCTGGCTGCGGGCTTTGCGGTGGCCGACACGCGGCTCTTGTTCGAGCTCGCGCCGCCCGAGGCGCCCTCGAAGGTCCTGGTCGTGACGGCCGTGATCGAGGGCGTGGTCTGCGGCATCGCGCCCGCGATCGCCGGCTCCGTGCTCGACCCGTTGCTGGCGCACGCGCCCCAGCCGCTGCCGGTCTATCACGGCTTCTTCGCCGTCATGGCGCTCGGCATGAGTCTCTCGTTCCTGCCCATGCGCGTGTTCCGGCGCGCGTGAGTCGGGTCAGGTCGCGATGCGGAAGAAGACCACGTCGCCGTCCTGCACGACGTAGTCCTTGCCCTCGACGCGCATGAGGCCCTTCTCCTTGGCGCCCTGCTCGCCTTTGCAGGCCACGTAGTCCCCGTAGGAGATCACCTCGGCGCGCACGAAGCCGCGCTCGAAGTCGGTGTGGATCTCGGCTGCGGCCTGCGGCGCCTTGGTGCCGCGCCGGATCGTCCAGGCGCGCACCTCCTTGGGGCCGGCGGTGAAGTAGCTCACCAGGTCGAGCAGCTGGTAGGTCGCGCGGATCAGCCGCTCCAGCCCGGCGGCGTCGACGCCCAGGTCGGCCAGGAACACGCGTCGCTCCTCGGGGTCGAGCTCGAGCAGCTCCGCCTCGACCTTGGCGCAGATGCGCACCGTGCCGCCGCCCGAGCGCTCAGCCAGTGACTCGAGCGCGCGCGAGTACTCGTTGCCGTCCGCGAGCCCTGCCTCGTCCACGTTGGCCACGTACAGCACCGGCTTGGCGGTCAAGAGGTTCGTCTCGCGGAAGGCCTTGGCGATTGACTCGGGTACGCTCACCGTGCGCGCGGGCTTTCCGGCCGAGAGGTGCTCGACCAGCGCCCCGAAGAAGGCGGCCTCGGCCTGCGCCTCCTTGTCGCCGGACTTGCCCACCTTGCGCGCGCGCTCGGCGCGCCGCTCGGCGGTCTCGAGGTCGGCGAGCGCGAGCTCGGTCTCGATCGTCTCCACGTCGCGCAGCGGGTTCGGCGCGCCATCCACGTGCACGACCTCGCTGTCGTCGAAGCAGCGCACCACGTGCAGCACGGCGTGGGTCTCGCGGATGTGCGCGAGGAACTTGTTGCCCAGGCCCTCGCCCTGCGCCGCGCCGCGCACCAGGCCCGCGATGTCCACGAACTCGACCGTCGCGGGTACCACGCGCGCGGAGTGCACCAGGGCGTCGAGCGCGGCCAGGCGCGGGTCCGGCACGGGCACCACGCCCGAGTTCGGCTCGATCGTGCAGAACGGGTAGTTCTCGGCGGCAATTCGTGAGTCGGTGAGCGCGTTGAAGAGCGTGCTCTTGCCGACGTTCGGGAGCCCGACGATGCCGCAGCGGAGCGCCATGGGGCGGGCATGTTCCCGAATCTGACGCAGCGCGCCAGTATAATGACCGGCCTCTCGCCAGGAGAACCCGTTTGGACTTCGAGCCCTCCGACAAGCTGAAGGCGCTCTCGCGCCAGCTGCAGGGATTCATGGACTCCTACGTCTACCCCGCCGAGCCGGTGTACGAGGCCAAGCTCGAGCTGCGCGAACACTGACCCCGCCATGCCGGACGCCCCCAACCCCGAGTCTCTCGAGCGCATCGGCCGCTTCAAGGTCCGGCGCTATCTCGCTGGCGGCGGCATGGCCTGGGTGTTCGAGGTCGAGGACCCGGGGCTGTTCGACGCGCGCCGCGCGCTCAAGCTCCTGAAGCCCGGCGAGGCCGACGAAGAGACCCTGCGCCGCTTCCGGCGCGAGGCCGAGCTGCTGTCGCGCATCGTGCACCCGAACCTGGTCCACATCTACGAGTTCGGCGAGGACGCAGGCACCGGCTGTCAGTACTACACCATGGACTTCGTCGAGGGACGCACGCTCGCGCAGATCCACCCCGAGTGGCTGGCGAGCAGGCCCGAAGGCGGCTCGCCCGACGACGCGCGGTCGCTGGACCAGATCTGCGGCTACTTCCTCGAGGTGCTCTCGGCGCTGGCGCGCTTGCACGCGCAGGGCATCGTGCACCGCGACATCAAGCCGCAGAACATGTTCGTCGACGCGCACGGCCGCGCGGTGCTCGGCGACCTGGGCGTGGCCAAGGTGTCGAGCTCGCCCGACGAGACACAGAAGGGCATCGTGCCCGGCACGCCGCTGTACATGGCGCCCGAGCAGTCATTGCGCTTCGAGGTCTCGACGCGCACCGACCTGTTCTCGCTGGGGCTCGCGCTCTACCGCGTGCTCACCGGGCGGACCGTGTACGACGCGGCGCTCGGCGCCGACTCGACCAACAGCATGGCCGTGCTGCGCCACCTGTGGAGCCTGCAGGGCGCGTCGCAGGAGTTCGGCTTCGAGTT
>DATKAO010000145.1 GCA_035498015.1 Myxococcota bacterium | reverse complement strand
GCACTCAGTCCGACACCGAGGTGCTGCTGAAGGCTTGCATGAGCCGCGGCGCTCGGGCACTCGACGCGCTGCGCGGCATGTTCGCGTTCGCCTGGTGGAACCCGCGGACGCGGCGCGTGCTGCTCGCGCGCGACCGGGTCGGCATCAAGCCGCTCTACTGGACGGTGTGCGAGCGCGGCGGCCGGCGCGCGCTGTTGTTCGCGTCCGAAGTGCGCGCGCTGCTCGCGAGCGGGCTCGTGGAGCGGCGGATCGATCCAGTGGCGCTCGAGAGCTTCCTGTGGAACGGCTTCAGCGTTGGACCGCGCACCTTCGTGGCGGGCGTCGGCCTCCTGCCGGCGGGTGCCTCGCTCGACGTCGACCTCGACGCGCGCACGGGGCCCGGCGTGACCTTCTGGGCACCGAGTGCCACGCCCGGTGACTCGCGCGACCCGGGAAGACTGCGCGCCGAGCTGCTGGAAGCGATGCGCATCCACCAGATCGCCGACGTGCCGCTCGGCGTCTTCCTTTCGGGTGGCGTGGACTCGAGCGCCATGACGGCGCTCGCCGCGCGCAGCACTCGCGGCTCGGTCCGCACCTTCAACATCGGCTTCGCGGAGGCGGAGTTCGACGAGGCGCCACACGCGCGCGCCGTTGCCGCGGCGATCGGCACCGAGCACACCGAGATCAAGCTCACCGAGAGTGACTTCCGGAGCCAGCTGGGCGATGCGCTCGGCTGCATCGACCAGCCGACCTTCGACGCCTTGAACACCTACTTCGTGAGTCGCGCGGTGCGCGAGGCCGGAATCACCGTGGCGCTGGCGGGAACCGGAGGCGACGAGCTGTTCGGCGGCTACGCCAGCTTCCGGGACCTGCCGCGCGTCGCGGCGGCGGGCCGCGCGCTGGCTGCGCTGCCCGACGGACTGCTGCGCGGCGGCTCCAGCGCGGTCAACGCCCTGCTGCGCAACTCCGCGGCGGGCGTGCCCGCGCAGACGCGTTGGGGCAAGCTCGGCGACGCGCTGTGCGCGCGCGGCGACCTGCTCCAGCTGTACCAGCTCGCCTACGCGCTCTTCACGCCGAGCTTCCTTCAGTCACTGTATCCGTCGCTGGGCCGGACCGAGTTCGGGCTGCCGCCCGAGCGCGCGGTCGAGCTGCGCGCCCGCGCCGGCTCGCACGTCGAGCTGCACGGCATCTCGCTCTACGAGCTGGCGCTGTTCCTGGGCGAGAGACTCCTGCGCGACACCGACACCGCGAGCATGGCGGTGGCACTCGAGGTGCGCGTGCCGTTGGTCGACCATCGAGTGGTCGAGGAGACACTCGCGCTCGAGCCCGCCACGCGCTTCGCGCCGCTGGGCCGCAAGCAGCTCCTGCGCACGCTCGGGCTCGAGGGCCTGGACCCGGCGCTGTTCGAGCGGCCCAAGAGGGGCTTCGTGCTGCCGATCGGCGTGTGGTGCCGCCGGCATTTGAGCGGCCAGGTCGCCGAGACGCTGGGCGACACGGAAACGTGTCGCAGCCTCGGGCTGGACCCGCGCGTCGTCGCCCGGCTCTGGGCGGCCTTCCAGGCCGGCTCGCGCGGCGTCTACTGGTCGCGCGTGTGGGCGCTGTTCGTGTTGTTGCGCTGGTGCCGACAGCACCGGCTCGCGCTGTAGCGCGGGGTCAGCCGCGGCCGAGCGCGCGTTTCGCCAGCTTGCCCGCTTCGGAGCGCAGGCTGCGTACGGCCCGCTTCATGCGCTCGGCCGGCATCAGCACGTAGCGCTTCATGTGCTCGTGCGGCCGCGCGCGGAAGATCGTGGTGTGCTCGTGCGAGGCCCCCGCGGGCGCCTCGCGCGTGTAGTAGTAGAGCGCGAAGGAGCGGCGCACGACCTCGGGCGGGCAGGTGCAAGCGGTGACTCCGTGGAAGCTCGCGTCGCTGGTGGCGAAGATCACGCAACGGTTCAGTGTCGGCGCGTACGAGTGCACGCAGTGGCGCACCTCGCGGTCCCAGAGCTCGAGCTTCCCGCCCCACTCGTCGCGCCATTCCTCGTTGAGATACAGAAGCAGGTTGACGCGCCGGTACCAGCCCGTGCCCTCCAGCCGGTTGAAGTCCACGTGCACGTCGAGCCAGCCGTGAGCCGCGGTCTGGTGCATGCCCCCGCCGACGAACTTCGGGTCCCAGAGCAGGTCCGGGATGCCCGTGATCTCGGACAGCACCTGGCGGAACTCGGGGCTGCTGCAGTACTGCGCGAGCCGCGCCACCGGAGGCGGGAAGAGCGCGGGGTCGACGATCTGGCTCTTGCGTTTCTCGTTCACCCCGTCGAACGTGCGGCTCGCGGCGCCGGCCCGGGCATAGGAGCGCGCCACCTCGAGCGCGAAATCCCGGTCGAAGAGGTCGTCGATGCAGATCGACGGGAACGGGCGGGCGCTGCGGAAGGCCGCATTCAAGGCGCGCGTGTCGAGACTGCGAATCATTGGACCGATACCGTATCAAAGGGTGCCGTCCGATCGACCGGAACGCGAGCTCGTGCGGCCCCCCACACGAAACGGCAATTTCGGCGCGCTGCTGAAACGGGGAGATCGCACTCATGAAGCAGCCCGCAGGCCGCCACCGGGTGCTGGTGATCGCCGAGGCGGCCAATCCCGAGTGGGTCAGCGTGCCCCTGGTGGGCTGGCAGCTCGCCGCGGCGCTGCGCGAGGTCGCGGACGTTCACGTGGTCACACAGGTGCGCAACCGCGCCGCGATCGAGCGCGCCGGCTGGCGCGAGGGCAAGGACTTCACCGCGCTCGACACGGAGCAGCTCGCGCGCGGCCTGTACCGCCTCTCGGAGCGCATGCGCGGCGGGGAAGGCAAGGGCTGGACTACCCTGGCCGCCCTCAACACGCCGGCTTACTACTACTTCGAGCACCGGGTCTGGAAGCAGTTCGGATCCGCGCTCGCGGCCAGAGAGTTCGACCTCGTCCATCGAGTGACTCCGCTCTCGCCCACGACTCCGAGCTCGATCGCAGCGCGCTGTCGCCGAGCCGGTGTGCCCTTCGTGATCGGTCCGCTGAACGGCGGCACGCCCTGGCCTCCGGGCTTCGAGTACGCGCGGCGGCGCGAGCGGGAGTGGCTGAGCTACGTGCGAGCCGTGTACAAGCTCCTGCCGGGCTACCGCGGCACGCGCGCAAACGCGTCGGCGATCGTGGTCGCCTCGCGCGCGACCTGGGACGACATGCCGGTGAGCTGTGCCGGAAAGCTCCTCTACGTGCCGGAGAACGGCATCGACCCGGCGCGGTTCACCGCGCGCCGCACGCACAGGGCCGCGCGCCCGATCCGCCTCGCGTTCGTGGGGCGCCTCGTGCCGTACAAGGGCGCCGACATGCTGCTCGAAGCGGCGGCGCCGCTGCTGCGCGCCGGGGCCGCCACGCTCGAGATCCTGGGCGACGGCCCCGAGCGAGCCGCACTCGAGCGGCAGATCGCCGAGCTCGGGATCGCGAGCTCCGCGCGGCTGGCGGGCTGGATCGAGCACCGCGAGCTGCAGCATCACCTGGCGCAAGCGGACGTGTTCGCCTTCCCGAGCATCCGCGAGTTCGGCGGCGGGGTCGTGCTCGAGGCCATGGCCGTGGGCCTCGTGCCGGTGGTCGTCGACTACGGCGGTCCGGGAGAGCTCGTGACTCGTGACTCGGGCGTAGCGGTTCCGATCGGCAGCCGCAGCCAGGTGATCGAGCGCATGCGCGACGCGCTCACCGAGCTCGCCGCGCGGCCCGAGCGCATCGACGCACTCTCCGCGCGCGCGATCGAGCGGGTGGAGCGCGAGTTCACCTGGGCGCGCAAGGCGGAGCAGATGGCCGCGGTGTACGACTGGGTGCTCGGCAAGTGCGGGAAGCCGGAGCTCGCGCTTCCGGCGGGTCACTGAGCGATGGCCGCGGCGAGCTGGGACCGGATCGAGCTGTGTGGCATTCCGTTCGCACGCGCGACACGCGCGGACATCGTCGAGCACCTCGTCTCCGAGTCCGAGGCGGGCCGAGGCGGCTGGCTCATCACCGCCAACGTCGACTATCTGCAGCGCTTTTCCTCCGACCCGGAGACCGCTGCCGTGTACACGAAGGCGAGTCACATCGTGGCCGACGGCGTGCCCTTGCTGTGGGCCGCGCGGCTGCTCGGCACGCCGCTGCCGGACCGCGTCGCGGGCTCGGATCTGGTCTGGCTGGTGGCCGAGGCCGCCGCACGCCGGCGCCGCTCGCTGTATCTCCTGGGCGGGAACCCCGGAGCCGCCGAAGCCGCGGCGGCGCTGTTGCGCGCGCGCTGGCCCCAGCTCGCGATCGCCGGTCACTCGAGCCCGTTCTTCTCGAACCCGCCCACGCCCGCGCAGATCGAGCCGGTGCGGGCCGAGCTGGCGCTCCGCGCACCCGACATCGTCTACGTGGCGCTCGGCGCGCCAAAGGAGGAGCTCGTGATCGCGGCGCTGCATGAGCGATTCCCGCGCACCTGGTGGATCGGCGTCGGGATCTCGCTCTCGTTCATGTCCGGCGAGGTGCGCCGCGCGCCGGTCTGGATGCAGCGCGCGGGTCTGGAGTGGCTGCACCGGATGTGGCAGGAGCCACGCCGGCTGGGTCCGCGCTATCTCGCGCGCAATCTCCCGTTCGTGGCCAAGCTGCTGACGTCGAGCGCGCTCGCGCGCCTGGGGCGCTGACCGCTAGCGCGGCCCACGACCGCGCAGCAGCCCGAGCAGCCGGCCGCGCTGCCAGCGGCGCAGGTCGGCGCGGAACGCCGCGTCGTCGTAGCGGGGCTCGCCGCGCAGCGCCGCCGAGACGTAGCCCGCCACGATCAACAGGCCTCCGATCCCATAGGGCTTCTCGCGCATGCGAAACACTCCGCTCGCAATCACGTACGGAAGAGAGGAGCCCATGAACCACTGGCCGCGGCCCCAGCGCAGGCGACCGCGGTAGACGTTGCGGTCCGACGAGCCCATGAGCCGCAGGTGCAGGATGCGCAGCTCGGGGTCCGGGATGCTCGCCGTGCGGTAGCCCGCCATGCGTGCGCGATGGAAATCGATCCCGTCCCACATGACCTCGCGCACGAAGCCGCCGATGCGCTCGAATGCCTCGCGGCGGTACAGCTTGAACTGCCCCGCGACCATCTCGTCGATCATGAACTCTTCGACAACGCCCTCGCCCTCGGGCCGGAACACCTTGCCGCTGGCCGCTGCCAGGCTCGGGTCACGCTCGAAGTACTCGAGGATGCGCTCGAGGTAACGCGGCGAGAACTCGAGGTCGACGTCGAGCTTGGCGACGAAGTCGTAGGGCACGTCGACCGCAGCCAGGCCCTCGTAGAACGCGTCGATCACGCCGCCGCCGACCTTGCGGAAGCCGCGGTCGGCACGTCTCACCACGCGCAGCCAGGGAATGCGCGTGCAGGCCTTGGCGAGGATCTCCGGGGTGGCGTCGGTCGAGCCGTCGTCGACGACGATCCAGCGCGCCGGCACGTGCGTCTGTGACTCCATGCAGGCGATGGTGCGCTCGAGCGTGCGTGCTTCGTCGCGGCAGGGCGAGATCAAGGCGATGCGCGCGTTCACCGCGCGGCCCCCGCGCCCGGGCCGGCGGGCTGGTCTTTGTACTCGATCCAGCCGCGAGAACGCCCGCGCCTGCGGTCGCGCCAGTACCGGAGCACGCCCATGGCGGCGGGGAGCTTCCCGAGCAGACACGATGCCCCGTAGAGCAGCGAGTGACTGAACCGGTCGCCCCGAGCGATCCGGGTGCGCGCGGCTCGCCAGGCGGGCACGCACAGGGCGGCCAGCGCGGCGAGAGGCAGCCACAGCGCCAGCTTCGGCGAGCCCGCGAACCAGGCCAGGGCGCTCGCGAGCAGGCTGGCGAGCGGCAGCGCCGACCAGCACAAGAAGCTCGCCACGTGGCGCACGTGGTGATGCTCGCCGCCGGCCCCGTAGCGAGTCACTCCCTCCGCGGCCGCGTGACCATTGCGCACGGCCCGGGCCCACCACTGACTGGCGCGCGTCATGGCGGCGTCGTGCAGGGTCATCTCGGCATCGATGCGCACGATCTTCCAGCCGCGCACCCGCAGGCGCAGGCACAGGTCGGGCTCCTCGCCGGCGATCAGCGCCGGATCGAAGCCGCCTGCCTCGCGGAACGCCTCGACCCGCACCAATCCGTCGCCGCCGCAATCGGTCGCCTCGCCGATCGGTGTATCCCATTCCATGTCGCACAAGCGGTTGTAGATCGAGGCATCGGGCGCGCGCTCACGCCGGCGGCCGCACACGATCGCGAGCTCGGAGTGGCGGTCCAGCTCGCTGGCAGCGCGCTCGAGCCAGGCGGAGTCGAGCTCGCAGTCGCCGTCGACGAACTGCACGAGGTCGGTGTCGGGCGCGCGTTCGAGCAGGCGCTGGAAGCCCTCGTTGCGCGCGCGCGAGGCCGTGAACGGAACGTGCGGGTCGAGCTCGACGACCTCCGCCCCCCGCGAGCGCGCGAGCGCGACGCTGCCGTCGGTCGAGCCCGAGTCGACGTACACGACGACCCGCCCGCGGCCGCAGGTCGAATCGAGGCAGCGCCGCAGGCGCTCGCCTTCGTTGCGGCCGATCGCGACGATGCCGACGCTCGCGTCCTTCATCGCCGCCGCAACACTACCGCGTAAGTCTCGATGTGTCGGAACAAATAGGGCGCTTCCACGGCGACCTCACACCACTTTCTCGGCCGATAGAACGGCGCACACAAGCGCACGAGATAGCGGGGCAACGAGCGCCCTCCGCGCTCCTCGGCGCGCCATTGCCGCCAGTTGCCGGCGTCGAGCACTCTCGCGCTCAAGAGCTCGGTGCCGGGAAAGAGTGCGTGGACCTCCTCGGGCGAAGGGCGGAACAGGTTGTCGATCGGGTCGCGGTGCACGGGAAAACGGCGCGGCCCGCTCACCAGGATGTAGCCGCCGGACGGCACGACTCGGAGCACGGAGCGTGCCAGCGCCTGGCGGTCCGCGACGTGCTGGAAGATGCTGAGCACGAGCGCGCTCCGCGCTCCGAGCTTCGCGAGCTGCGCCACGAAGGCTTCGTCGAGCAGGTCGCCCGCCAGGTCGACCCCGGCGCCGCTCTTGGCGTCCACGTGCCAGATCCGCCCGCCGCGCGCGCGCAAGGGCGCGAAGATCGCCTGGTCGATGTATGGCTGGACCTCGGTGCGGAAGTCCAGCGTCGAGGAGCCGAGGTCCAGCAGCGGAAACAGGTCCGCGTCGGGTATCTCGGCCAGGCGTTCGCCGATCCAGCGTGACTCGAGCCACTGCATGGCTCAGCCGCACAAGTCGAGCGTGCGTTCCAGCTCGCCCACGTCGATCCGGAACCCGTCGCCCGATCGCGCACCGACCAGGAACGCATAGCGCAGACCGAGGCAGTCCGTGTAGTCCTTGAACACACAGTTGAAGCGCCAGGGCGGCTGCAGGGTCACGAGTGACCCGCCGCCGCGCACCGTCATGACTCCGTGCGCCATCGCGCTGCCTTCGACGCCCACCACACAGTCGGCTCCGGAACAGGCGGCGAGCAGCTCCGCGAAGCCATCCCGTGCCGGGTCCACGACGGTGAAGCCGCGCCGTATGAGCGCGCTCTCGACCTCGTCTTCGTTCATGAGCAAGCGCAACACGCCGCTGCTCCCCCTGCGCAGATACACACTCTTGCGCCCCGAGCCGCCGCGTCCGACCAGCGCTGTGCGCAGGCGTCCGTATCGGTCTCTCTTGAGCGAGTTCTGACTGTGGTCTTCACAGACGAGTAGCGAGCGCACGCGCGCGCGGGACAGCTTGCGAGGAGTGAGATTCCACTCATGGCAGTATCCCGGCTCGTGCGTGTAGGGCGGCCGCATGAGTCCGATCGGATCGGCGTGCTCCCGCACCAGGAGGTGCAGCGTGGAATCATCGGTCAGCCAGTGACCGAAGTACCGGTTGCCGACCCACGTGCAATCGAGCGCCGCGCGTTCGATACGTTCGCCGCGAGATGACAGCACGGCGCGTGGGACCGAGCCAGGGAGCATCAGAACGCGCGCTCCCGCCACCCAGACTGACCCTTCGGTGATCTCCGCGTCGGGGAGCTCGAACAGTGTGGTCGCCGCGTGCTCGACCGGACCCCCGAGCACGCGCCTCCGCTCGGCCTCGAGCGTGGTGTCTCCCTGGACCGCTTCGATCCGGTCGAGCTGGCCAGGCAGGCAGACCGCCGGGCCACGCGTGTCGTGCTCGGCCGGACGCAAGGTCCAGCTGCGCCGCGCCACGTCGCGCAGCGAGAGAGACCGGCGGCGCAGGAGTCGCCGGGCGGCGTAGTGCAGGGGTGCGAACAGGACGCGATGATCATGCGCAAGGGGGGAGCGTGCAACTCGAGACCAGGCGTGATGTCACTGCCGTCGCCGGCCTCGCGGCCCTCTGGCTGGCCGCCCTGGCCGCGGTGAATCCCGTGGGTGACTTTCCGTCCAACGACGACTGGGCCTACGGCCTTCCGGTCCGGGCCCTGGTCGGCAGGGCGCGCTGCGGTTCACGGACAGAGCATGCCGCTGCTCTCGCAAGCGTTCTGCGGTGCGCTGTTCTGTCTGCCCTTCGGCTTTTCGTTCGCCGCTCTGCGCATCTCGACCTGGGTACTGGGCGGCTCCGGCGGGATCGCTTGGCGCGCGGGGCAGAGGGCAGGCTTCGCGCTGGCCGGGCTGTCGTTCGCCTTCTCCGCCGCCGCCACCCGGGACTATCTCGCCTGGAACCGTGGAGTCTGGCGCGTTGGCGAGGCACTCATCGCGGCCGAGCAGGTGACGCCCGATCAGATCGACGGCGGGTTCGAGTGGAACAACCTCCGTGCGCTCGACCGACCGCCGAGCTGGCAGCATCTCGGCCAGGGACCGGCGAACGTGGACCGGAGCTCCGCGCCCTATGCGATCACCTTCGCGCCGGAGCCGGAGGACGAGCTGCGAGAACAGACTCGGCTCCAGCCGTGGCTCCCCCACGCGCCGGAGCGGGTCTACGAGGTCCGGCGCGGCGCGGCCCAGTGAGTGAGCGCCTGGCGCGAGCTGTCGAATGCCACGCGCGCCGCGAGCTTCCAGGAGCCGAGCTTCGCCGGTGCGAGTGCCAGGACACGGCGCGCGTGTTTGCGCGCGACGCGACCATAGCCCGAAGCCAGCGCCTGACGTGCGAAGCGCTGGTGACACTCGACGAGGTCGTCCGTGGCGGGGCCTGAAGAAGTCGCGGCGATCTGCAAACCCTCGCCGCGCTGGAGGCGGTCGCTGCCCGTCTCGCGCCGCTCGCGCGCCAGCTCGAGGATCGCGTCGCGATACGCGGCCCAGCGCGCGCCCAGCCGCTGCGAGGCGCTGTGGGGGTGCAGTCGGTAGTGCAAGACGACCTGCTGCAGGTTGGCGAGCCGGCCGCGCTCGAGCAGCCGCCAGCACAGGTCGAAGTCCTCGCCGATCGGGAACGGCTCGCGGAAGCCGCCGGCGTCGAGCGCGGCCTGGCGGCGCATCATCGTGGTCGGGAAGCGCATGGCGCCTGCGCGAGTCATCGCCTCGGCGATCGCTTCGTGCTCGGCGGGGTAACAGATGCGCTGGAGCGGCTCGCCGTCGGGGTCGAGCTCCAGCACCGAGCCGCCGAGACACACGAGCGTCGGTTCGGCCTCGAAGCGAGTCAGTTGGAGGGCGAGGCGTTCCGGCACGGAGAGGTCGTCGGAATCCATCCATGCCACCAGGGGAGCGCGTGCGCGGGCGAGCAACTCGTTTCGCGTCGCCACCAAGCCGAGGTTGTGGCGGCACGAGAGGCGCACGCGCGGGTCGCGCGCGGCGAGCGCCCGCAGACGCTCGGCCGAGTCGTCGCTCGAGCCGTCGTCGATCACCACCAGCTCGAGCTCGCGCAGCGTCTGGCGCAAGATGCTCTCGCAGGCAGCCTCGACCCAGCGGGCCGTGTCGTGGACCGGCATGAGCACGCTGACGCGCGGCGCGGTCATCGGGGCCGGCTCGAGCGCTCACGTGCGCGCGCCTGCAGCCATTGCCGCGCGGCGCCGAGGCTGCGCTTGGGGTTGAGGATCGCATCCGCGGCGACCCCGGCAGCACAGCGCGCCACGCGCAGCCGGCTCAGCGGATGACCCGCGGCCGCCAGCTTCTCGCGGTGGAAGCTCCAGAAGGCGCGCCCCCGCCGGGCGAACACCTGGCGCCCGAGATACCAGTAGTAGCCCTCCAGGTGGTTCCGGAGCCGGAGCGCGATCTCCTGTTCGTTCAGATAACGCGGACCGAACTTGGTCAGCGAAGTCACGACCCACGGCAGGTTGGTGCCCCACTCGTCGGAGAACGAGGTCAGTGAGTCGTCGCGCACGCCCTGGAAGGTGAGCACCTGATGCACGAAGCCGAAGTCGTGATCCTGCAGCAGCTCGAGGCAGACTTCGACGTCGGCCTGCAGGTTGGCCTCGTTGTAGAACGTCGGCCGGCTGCGCACGAGCTCCGAACGCATGAGCAGCGAGGTCGGAGTACCGAACACGTAGGGGCCGCCGAGCAGCATCGACCGGCACGCGTCGCGGCCGCGGATCAGCTCGTTCGGGAAGGGCACGCCCTGCCAGACCAGGCGCGGGCGCTCGGCGCCGCACATGCCGTAGGCCCCCACGATCGCCGCGCTGGGGTGGGCCTCGGCCAGGCCGACCATCTTCTCGAGACACTCGGGCATCAGCCGGTCGTCGGCGGCGACGACCTTGCAGTACTTGCTCTCGGGCGAGATCTGCCGCACCGCGTTGTTGTAGTTCTCGATCACGCGCACGAACTTGTCGTTGCAGCGCACGCGGATGCGTGGATCGCGCGCGGCGTAGTCCCGCGCGATCTCGAGCGTGCGGTCGGTGCTGCAGTTGTTGACGATCGTGTAGTCCCAATTCGCATAAGTCTGGCGCAGCACGCTCTCGATGCATTGCCCCAGGAAACGCTCGCCGTTGTACACGGGAGTCACCACGCTCACCCGGGGAGTCTCGAGGGCCATCAGTGGGGCGCCTGCGCGACCAGGTGCAGCATCGCGTCTCCGACGAAGGGCTCGCGCAGCTCGACGTGTCCCCCGCCTCGGACGGATCCTCCAGGGAAGAGGAGTCCCCGCTGCAAGTCGATCCACTCCACGTCGAGGGCAGCGGCGGTACCCGACAGATCGACGTCGACCCGACTCGCCAGCCAGCGCGGGAACAGCTCGGCCAGCCAGCGCCGCTTCGGGCCGCCGTCCCAGGGCACGAGCACGAGGTACTCCTTGCCCGACTGCGCGAGACAGAAGCGGCTCGAGGCCAGCTCAGAGCTGGGCTCGAGCGTGGCCAGGTCGACGCGCTCCGCCAGCGCGCGCGCCACGCCTAGTGACTGGCGCACGCTGTCCCACTCGGACGACGGGCAAGGGCTGGGCAGCTGCTCGCGCGCGTGCTCCGGCGGCCACTCCGGCAGAAGCCCATGCAGGGCGGTCACGCAGGGGTCCATGAAGATCGGGTTCAGACCGCGCAGCAAGCTCTCGAACACCCAGCGCGAGCTTCCCCCGATACCCCAGATGTGGTCGGTGTCGACCACGACCACCTTCTTCCCCGACGCCGCCGGCGGGTCGCTGTCGTAGGGCTCTGCCAGGCTGCTGTGCGGCGACACCCAGTCGGCCGAGCTCTCGAACAGCGGAGCGTTGTCGCTGGTGGGCGGGAACACGGCGGAGATCCCCACCGGATGACTCCGGCCGAGCTGCGCCTCGCTCTTTCTCACGGTGAGAATCATCTCGTACTGCCATTCGATCGAGCCGGGATCACTCTCGTTGCTGATCTCCCAGAGCACGTTGTCGAGATCGGAGAGTGTCTCGACCACCTTGCGCACGTAGCGCTTCTGCAGCGCGGTGACTGCCGGGTTCGCGAGGGTCTGCACCTCGTTGCCCTGGCCGTCGTGATCCAGGTCGCCGTCGATCCCGTTCACGTTGTTCGCGCCGTTGAACGGGTGTCCGCGCCAGGGGTTGCCAGTCTTGTGACCCTTGAGCGCCACGCTCCAGCCGTTGAACAGCATGACCGACACGTAGATTCCGCGTGCGCCGGCGCGCTCGACGCGGTCGTGCAGTCGCTGGAAGTACTCGGGATTGAAGCGCTCGAGGTCGAAGCGCGGGCGTCCGTCGAGCGCGTTGCCGGGCCCGGTGCGCAGATAGGGCAGCGGGTCCACCGTCACCTGGACGTCGCTCGCGGGAAACCAGGCCGCCTGCTCCCACACGTAGAGCCGGATGAAGTTGTGACCGCGCTGCTCGAGGAAGTCGAGATAGCGGTCGTAGTCGAACTTGCGCGGCGGCACGGTCCCGTCCCAATCCTGAAAGTTGTTCCAGGTGTGCGAGCCGGTGAGGAAGACCGCGCGTCCGTCCGCCCCGAAATAGCGTGGATTCGCCCGGAGCGCGGAAAGTGGTCGCGCGGGTCGCGCCTCGCGGCCCGGCGCAGGCAGGAGCGACACCGGGGTAGGTGTCGAGTCACAGCCGGTCTGGCTGGAGAGCAGAAGCAGCAGCATGACTCCGCCGAGCCCCTGCCTGCCACCTCGCCCCGACAGGGCGGCTGCGCTCAGGAACCACCGCACGGCGCGTCCACGCGCTCGAGCCACAGCTCCCGCCAGAAGCTGTAGAACGCGCGAGGGCAATTCAGTCTGCAGCGCGCGTACTCCGCCTTGCAGACCACGTCCTCGAGGATGATGCAGGGTTCCTTCATCTGCCTCATCTCGCCCGTGCGCTCGTCGACCAACCGAGTCACCGAACGCCGCACGCGGTACACGCCGCCGCAGTAGGGCGCCATCTCCTCGGGATCGAAGGAGAGACCTCGGTTCTTGCCCCCCTTGTCCAGCGTCCGCTCGATCTCGTGCTTGGGCTTGATGCGCACCCACTCACCCGCGCGCAGGTCAAGCCGCTCGGAGGGGGTCTTGACCAGCGGCTTCTGCTCGCCGAACAGCGAGGGCGCCGGACGGCCAGTGAACGCGCGGTGCATGAGCTCGGTGAAGCGCCGGAACACGCCGCGCACCCCGGGCACGGGCTCGATCACGATGTAGATCATGCGCAGCACGGCCAGCCAGCCGACGGAGAGCACGTGCCCGAGCGAGTGATTCCCGGTGCTCACGTCGTACGCGTACTGGCGCAGGTCCCACCAGGCGAGGGGCGCCGTCGCTCCGGTGATCTGCGTGGCCTGGCAGGTGAAGAACGCCGGCTGGCCGGCCGTCGCCGGCCGTGCCTGGACGCTGGCGAGAAGCTCGGCTTCCGTGATCAGCGGCGTCCTGCGCACGGAGGTCGCGGGCTCGTTCGTCGGCCGGAGCCACGCGTCCTTCCAGTACAAGGTGCAGTCGGCCTCGCAGCCCCCGTGCGCGGAGCCGTCGCAGCGGAGGTTGGCGAGGTGGACCGTCGCGTCGAGGCGCCGGCCCTGCCCGGTCGCGAGCGCCGTCTCACAGGTCTTGTGCGCCACCGCGCGCACGGGAAAGCTCTGACCGCAGAAGCGCAGCATCTCGGGCATGAAGGGCACGCCGTCGAGACAGCCTTGCGCGTCGAGCGTCGCAAGGATTTCTTCTCGACTCCGGACCTCGACGACCTCGCCTGCCCGGAAGCGCGACAGCGTCCAGGTCACTCGAACGCCCCCTCCGAGGCTTCCGAGCCGTCGGACTTCGTGGCCTCGACGCGGCAGTCGGTGAGTCGCGGGTGCAGCGTGACGAGGCCGCGGACCTCGGGCACGCCCTTGACGAAGAAGGTCGCAGCCGAACGCCAGGTGTCGTAGGGGAGGTCCGTGAGGTAGCGGTGCAGGAAGGCGTTGACGTGGAACGTGCCCTCGGCGAGCGCCACGTCGATCTCGAACGTGCACTCCAGCGTCTCTCCGGCTTGCAGCGTGATCGAGCCGCCGCCCAAGCGCTGCGTGCAGGTGTCGAAGACACCGTACAGATGGTCGTCGACGATCTGGATCACGACGCTCATGTCCTCGTGCCGCTTGCGCGCGCGCGCCTTCACCGTGATGCGCAGCTTGCTGTCGGTCTCGACCTCGACTTTCCGGCCGGACTCGTCGTGGATGGTGACCTCGCTGATCACCACGTCGCGGTCGGTGTCGCTGGCACGCGCCTGCTGTCCCCGCTCGTGGTACGCGCGGATCACGTCGTCGGTGCGGCCGATCATCTTGACCTGCCCGCGCTCGAGCAGCAGGCTGCGCGGGCACAGATTCGCCACGGCGCGCAAGTTGTGGGACACGAAGATCACGGTCGCGCCCGAGGCGATCACCTCATTCATGCGATCCACGCACTTGCGCTGGAACAGATAGTCACCGACCGAGAGCACCTCGTCGACCAGCAGCACGTCCGGGTCGACGTGTGCGGCGACCGAGAAGCCGAGCCGCGCGAACATGCCCGACGAGTAACGCTTGACGGGCGTGTCGATGAACTCCGAGAGGCCTGAGAAGGCCACGATCGCGTCGAAGCGACGGGCGATCTCCTCGCGGGTCATTCCGAGGATCGCGCCGTTGAGATATACGTTCTCGCGGCCGGTGAGGTCGGGGTGGAAGCCGGCGCTCACCTCGATCAGCGCCGAGACTCGGCCCGCGATGCGAATGTCGCCTCGCGTCTGGCGCATGATGCCGGTGAGCAGCTTCAAGAGCGTGCTCTTGCCCGCGCCGTTCCCGCCGATGATCGCGAAGGCCTCGCCCCGCGCGACGCTGAACGACACGTCCTGCAGCGCCCAGAAGTCGCGCTGGTCGAGCTCGACCTTCGGCTTGCCGCTCACCAGCCGCTTGGCGAGCGCAGGTACGAGGTCGCGCAGCGAGCCGTACAGCTCTCCGCGCCGGAACTTCTTGTAGACCCCGCTCACCTCGAGAACTTCGTCGGCCATCAGTGACTCAGATGCTCTCCGCGAAGTAGGGCTCGAGGCTGCGGAAGGTGGTCAGCGAGATGGCGAACATCGCCACCGATACCCCGATGCTGTACGCGATCCAGGGCAGCGGCGGCGCGGTCTGGTGCACGACCACGGCGGCCAGCCCCTCGAGCAGCGGCGCAACCGGATTCGCGAGCATGAGCGGCGCCCACTTCCCGAACATCGCCGACTCGTAGTAGACAGGCGTGAAGAAGATGGCGAAGGTCAGAAACACGTCGACGATGAACTTCACGTCGCGGAAGAAGAGACTCGCGGCGGAGAACAGGATGGCGAACGAGGTCGCGAGCAGGAACAGCGCGCCCAGCAACAGGGGCAGCCACACGAGCTCGACGCTGGGCGTGACTCCCATGAACACCAGGAAGACCATGACTCCGCAGGAGGCGATCGCGAAGTCGAGCATCTGGGACGACACCGCCGCCAGCGGGAAGATCAGCCGCGGCAGGTAGATCTTGGTCACCAGGTGTGCGTTGTTCACCAGGCTCGTGGTGCCGAAGCGCAAGCTGTTCACGAAGAACGCCCACGGAGCCGCCTTCACGGCCACCGCCAGGAGGTCGTTGGTCTCGACGGGCTTGCCCGAGATTGCCGACATCGCGTAGCGGAACACGAAGCCCGAGCAGACGATCACAATCGGCATCAGCACCGCCCAGAGCATGCCCATCACGGACTGCTTGTATTTCACCTTCACTTCGCGCCAGGCGATGATCAGCAGCAAGTCGCGCCGCTGCCACAGCTCGAGCACGGGATGCTCGTGCATCATCGCGCGGTCCCCAGCACGAGCTTGCGCGCGTAGAAGGCCTCGGCGTAGCGCTCGGGCGCCGCGGCCTCCATGCCGCGCAGGCGGGCGAGCGAGCGGAAGGTCTCGGGCTCGAACCAGGCGCGGCCGAGCTGTGTCTCGTAGGCGGCCATCAGGATCTCGATCTTGCGCGCCATGTGAGTCTCGGCGAGCGGCACGAAGGCGTTGGGCTGGCCCAGGTCGCCGTCCCACTTCGGGATCTCGTACTCCAGGATCAGCGGGCCGCGGAAGGTGTTCCAGGTCAGCTCGGACACGAGCCGGTGGTCCTGGTGCAGGTCGTGTCGATAGTGGGTCAGGATCACGTCGGGCGCGAACTCGGCCTTGAGCCGCTCGAACTCCTGCTTCACCTCGCCGCCCTGGTAGGGCAGGAAGCCGTCGCGGAACTCGCCCAGCGTGAGACACTTGTCGGGCTCGCGGCCCAGGAAGCGCTGCGCCGAGGCGCGCGCCTCGCTGGCGCGGCGCGGCGTCGACGAGAACACCACCCAGCGCACGTCGAGGTCCGGGCGCTCGTCGAGCCAGCGCAGGAGCGTCCCCCCGCAGCCGATCTCGATGTCGTCGCAGTGCGCGCCGAGACACAGCACCCGGCTCGCCGCGCCGAGACTCAGTCCGACCACCGGACGCGCCTCCCGGTCACCGCCAGACCTGCCACGGGGTGGTGCCGTTCGCGACGAGCTGCTCGAACTGCTGCTTGTCCTTGAACGTGTCCATCGCCATCCAGAAGCCGTCGTGCGGGTAGGCGACCAGCTCGCCGGCCTGGATCAGGCGCTGGAACGGCTCGTTGACCAGCTCCTCGCCCTCGCCGATGTGGTCGAAGATCTCGCGCCGGAAGGCGAAGAAGCCGGCGTTCATGCGCAGCGCCGAGCTCGACACGTGCTCGATGCTCTGCACGAGCCCTTTGTCGTCGGCGTGGATCATGTGCACGGTCTGCGGCGCGGGCACCGAGAGCATCGAGGCGATCCGGCCGTGCTCGCGGAAGTGCGCGAGATAGGTGTCGAGCGGCAGGTCGGAGAGCCCGTCGGCGTAGTTCGCGAGGAATGCCTCCTCGCCTTCGAGATACGGCCGCACCGCGCGCAGGCGCATGCCGATGTTCGAGCGCAGGCCCGTGTCGACGAAGGTGATGGTCCAGTCGTCGATGTCGCGCCCCAAGAGCTGCACGTCGGCGCCGCCCTTGCGCAGCACGAAGTTGTTCGAGAGCCGCTCGTCGTAGTTCAAGAAGTAGTTCTTGATCGCCTCCGCGCCGTGGCCGAGACACAGCACGAAGTCGCGGTGGCCGTAGTGGGCATAGTATTTCATCAGGTTCCACAGGATCGGCCGCCCACCGACCGGGACCAGCGGCTTGGGGAGTGACTCGGCGTGCTCGCGCAGCCGCATGCCCATGCCACCGCAGAACAGCACGACCTTCATCGCACCCGGACCTCCGGAATCGGAATCACGAAGCGCCCGCCCCAGGAGCGGACCACGGACATCTGCTCGACGATCTCGGCTTCGAGGTTCCAGGGGAGTATGAGCACATAGTCGGGCTTCGTCCGCTCGATCTCCTCGGGCGCCCGGATCGGGATGTGGGTGCCGGGGAGATACCCGCCTTGCTTGTGCGGGCTCCGGTCGACGGTGTAGTCGATGAAATCGGTGCGGATTCCGCAGTAGTTGAGCAGCGTGTTGCCCTTGCCCGGGGCACCGTAGCCCACGATCGACTTCCCGGCGCGCTTCGCGCCGATCAAGAATTCGAGGAGCTTGTTCTTGGTCTCGCGCACGCGCTCACCGAAGCGCGCGTAGTAGTCGAGACCGCGCATGCCGCGCGCCTTCTCGGCGGCCAGCAGGCGCGCGACCGCGGGCGTCATGGCCGGCTGCTCGCGGCCGGCGTGGCGCGCGAACACGCGCAGCGAGCCGCCGTGAGTCGCGAGCTCCTGCACGTCGAAGACCTCGAGCCCGTGGTGGGCGAAGATGCGCTGCACGGTGCCAAAGGACAGATACGAGAAGTGTTCGTGGTAGATCGTGTCGAACTGGTTGTGTTCGACGAGCTGCAGCAGGTGCGGGAACTCCATGGTCAGCACGCCGTCGGCCGCGAGCAGGATCGCCAGGC
This sequence comes from Myxococcota bacterium, assembly GCA_035498015.1. Lineage (NCBI taxonomy): Bacteria > Pseudomonadati > Myxococcota > Myxococcota bacterium. The sequence continues at coordinate 4,467 of DATKAO010000145.1, read as the reverse complement.
CCGACACGAAGTCGTTGATGTCGGGCACGTGCGCCAGGACGTTGTTGCCCAGGAGCAGCGACGCGCGGCCGTGCTGGGCGGCGACCTCGCGCGCGGTGGCGGCGCCGAAGAACTGGACCAGCGTGGGCACGCCCTTGCGCACCGCCGCCTCGGCCGTGTTGGAGGCGGGCTCGATGCCGAGCACGGGGATGCCCCGGCGCACGAAGTTCTGCAGCAGGTAGCCGTCGTTGCTGGCGACCTCGACCACCAGGCTCTTGGGCCCGAGCCCGAAGCGCTCGGTCACGAGCTCCACGTACTGGGCGGCGTGGCGCAGCCACGAGTCGGCGTAGGAGGAGAAGTAGGCGTAGCTGCCGTCGCCGAAGATCTCCTGCGGGGGCACCACTTCCTCGATCTGCACCAGGAAGCACTCCGCGCACACGTACGCGTGCAGCGGGTAGAAGGGCTCCATTGCGGCCAGTTGGTCCGGCCGCAGGTGCCTCTGGCACAGGGGCGACATGCCCAGGTCCACGAAGCTATGGCGCAGCGTGGCGCGGCAGAAGCGGCAGGTCGGCTCGTGCGCTCGGGATCCGGTCGTCATGACACCTCTCTACGGCCGGGGGTACACCTCGGCGCGCGGGGAGTGAGCAAGGTGCATGCCTCGCACCAGCCCCTCATACGCAAAAGCAGCCGATTTCGCAATACGCGGCGCGGACTTCGCTCCAGCGCTTCCTCACCTCGAGAGCGCGCAACTCCGCGGCGGAATGGTGATTTGCGTCACCTTTTGAGAGGCGAGGGTGAGCTGGATGCCCCTACCAGGGCGACGGGCCGGTTCCCGACGCGGTGCGGCGCAGGCTGGAGTCGAGCCAGCCTGCCTCGAGCATGCGCGCGATGCGCCGGATCCGGATGTAGCGATCGCCCTCCAAGTCCTCGGTCCGCATGACCTCGCGCCGGAAGGCCGCGTGCAGCTCCGCCACGCCGTCGGCCACGGTCCAGCGCGGCTTGTACTCCGGCAGCGCGCGCTCGATCTTGGTGAAGTCGACCCGGTAGCAGCGCGGGTCCGGGCCGGCGCCCTCCGCGAAGTCGATGCGGCTGCCGGCGACCTCCTTGCCGACCAGCTCGGCGACCTGCCGCACGCGGTAGTTCTCGCCGTTGCGGCCCACGTTGAAGGCCTGGTCGTGGATCACCTCGCGCGGCGCGCGCAGCACGGTCAGGAACGCGTGGCACACGTCTTCGATGTGCACCAGCGGCCGCCAGGGCGTGCCGTCGCTCTTGAGCAGCACGCGGCCCGTCGCGAACGCCCAGCCCACGAGATTGTTCACGACCAGGTCGCCGCGCAGCCGCGGCGAGACACCGTACACGGTGGCGTTGCGCAGATAGGTGGGGCTGAAGTCGTCGTCGGCGAGCTTCGCCACGTCGGCCTCGACCTTCACCTTGGACTGCGCGTAGGCGGTGATCGGCGAGAACGCGGCCGTCTCGGTCAGCACGTCGTCGGGGCTCGCGGCGCCGTACACGCTGCACGAGGACGAGTACAGGAAGCGAGACACTCCGGCGCGCTTGGCCACCTCGGCCAGGCGCACCGAGGCCTTGTGGTTGATGTCCCAGGTGCAGCCGGGGTTCAGGTCGCCCAGCGGGTCGTTCGAGATCGCGGCCAGGTGCACCACGGCGTCGAAGCCGTCGAGGTCGCGCACGTCGAGCTCGCGCAGGTCGCGCTCGATCACCTGGCGCGGAGGCTCGTAGCGCCCGAAGTCACAGCCCGAGAACAGCCCGCTGTCCGTGCCCACGACGTCCATGCCCGCCGCGTCGAGCACGCGGGTCATCACCGCTCCGATGTATCCGCCGTGTCCCGTCACCAGTACCCGCATTTCCGCACTCTCCTCTGCTACTCACGCTCTCGGACGAGATCGTGTTTCTCGAGCAAGCTCGCCGCCGCGCGCACGACCGGGAAGGCCAGGCCCGAGCGCTCGGCCGCGTCGACCAGGCTGTGCTCGCCGTCGGCCAGTGACAGCACCCAGAGCATCGCCAGCTGCAGCGCCTCGGGGTCGGCTTCGCCGCCCATGGCGCGGTAGATGCCGCGGCGTCCCAGCTGGGGCTCGCCGTACGGCGCCAGACTCACGAAGCGCGCGTCGCCCTCGAGCACGTCGACGATCGCGAGCACGGTCTCGACCGCGTCGACGAGCTGCGGCCCGCGCACGAACGAGAGGTCGTCGGCCGACGTGTGGTACTCGTCGAAGCGCCCGTGACGGCCGCGCATGAGCGAGCCGAAGGGCACGCGGAAGCCCGGTGAGTTGAACTGGCGCTCGTCGTAGCCGTACGGGAAGAAGTCGATCACGTCGTGCGCGCGGCCCGAGCGCCCGAGCACGAGCTCGGCGGCGCGGTCGATCGCGCTGCGCCCGGCGAAGCTGCGCTTGTAGGTGAAGCCGCGCTCGTCGCCCAGACAGACCAGCGACATTCCGCCGCGGATGCGCGGCACGCGCTCGCGGTTGCGCGCCAGCCAGGTGAGCGAGCCGATCGTGCCCGGGATGAACAGGAAGCGGTAGGAGAAGCGGCGCCGGGCCCGCGCGGACAGGGCGCGCGCCACGGCCGCCGCCACCGCGATGCCCGACAGGTTGTCGTCGCACAGCGAGGGGTGGCAGACGTGCGCGCTGAACGTGAACTCCTCGGGGCGCTCGCCCGGCAGGAAGAACTCGCCGTAGCTCAGGTGTCCGGGCTCGAGGCGCGTGTCCACGCACACCCGGTACTCGGGATCGGTCAGTGACTCGAGCTGCTTCTGGCTGACGCAGAAGCCCCAGGTGCGCTTGTAGTACGAGGTGCGATAGGGGATCCAGTCGGGGTGGTCGGGCAGGGAGTGCAAGTGCTCGTGCAGCTCGGCGCGCGAGATCGTGCGCGCGGGAACCGGCTCGCTGTAGCTCACCAGGTGCAGGTTGTGGCGCCGGAAGTCGACCAGGCGCTCGCCGCGCGCGTTCTCGATCCAGGCGTCGCGGGCGTTCCATTCGTCGGGCACCGTCCAGTCGAGCACGGGCGTGCCGCTTGGCACCTCGTGCCGCTCGAGCGGCAGCTTCTCGGACACGAGCCGCAACGTCTCGCGCACGCCGTCGCCGGTGATGCTGCGGCACAGCGGGTAGAGCGCGCGGATCAGCTCGAGCAGCTCGCGCTCCAGCGCTTCGCGGGAGGCGGGAGTCACTTGCCCACCTCCGCGAGCGCCGCCGGGTCGAGGTCCGGGTAGGTCGCGTCGCGCTCGGCGATGACTTCGGGCGCCCGCGGCCAGGCGATGCCGAGCGCCGGGTCGTCCCAGCGCAGGCCCCGGCCGGCCTGGGGCGCGTAGAACTCGTCCATCTCGTAGAAGACTTCGCTGTTCGGCGCGAGCGTCACGAAGCCGTGCGCGAAGCCCGCCGGGATGTAGAGCATGCGCCGGTTCTCGGCGCTGAGCTCCGTGCCGAACCAGCGCAGCCGAGTGGGTGAGTCTGTGCGCAGGTCGACGATCGCGTCCCAGACCGCGCCCGCCGTGCAGCGCACGAGCTTGGTCTCGCGGTGCGGCGGAACCTGGAAGTGCATGCCGCGCAAGGTGCCGGCCTTGGCATTCCAGGAGATGCTGCTCTGGACGAAGCGCGCCGCCAGGCCGCGCTTCTCGAACTCACGGGCGCAGAAGGCGCGCGCGAAGAAGCCGCGCGCGTCCGCGATTCGCTCGAGCTCGATCGCCAGCGCCCCGGCGAGCCCCGTCTCGTGGAAGATCATGCGAGACGGATCGTGCCACGCGTTGCGCGGCTGAAGAAGGGCGAGGCGAGAAAGTCGCAGAACGGCCCGGGGTTGCCCCCGGGCCGTGGCCCTAGGCCTTGCGACGCACGAGTGCGACGGCAGCCAGGCTCCCTCCAAGCAGGAGAAGCAGCGCCGGCTCCGGGACCGAGTTCCCGTCTTCGAGGCGCAGATGGATCTCGGCCAGGCCGATCTGGTCGCCGGTCGCGACGATCGGGCTCGAGAACAGGCCATTCACGAGCGATGCGCCGTTGTCCCGCAGGAACAGCCCGGTCTCGGTGACCGGGATCCCTCCGTGTCCGTCGGTGCAATCGCCCGCTGCGCACGATTGGATCGTGAACAGGTCCATGTTCCCCGTCGAGCCAGTCCCGCCCACGTCGCCCGACACGATTCCGCTCGTGAAGTCGACGTTGAGGTTCTGGAACGTGAGCGTGCTGCCACTTCGATCGAGTGACAGACCGCTGCCGTCGTGCTGGATCGACCCGGCCAGCGGATGCAGGGTCACGTCGCCGCCCGTGATGGGCAGGACGTAGCGGCCGAGCGGGTCGATGGTCGTGCTGCCCATTGGAGTCACAGAGATGCCGAGCGACGATGTGTCGATCACCAGGCTGACGCTCGACTCGTCTCCGATCACGGGAACGGCGCGGGCCACGCCGTTCCAGGCCAGTAGGGCGAGTGCGAGACTCGCCGCTGAGAGCCATGACTTCATGTTGCTTCTTCTCCCGGGCGCCAGGGGGT
>DATKAO010000144.1 GCA_035498015.1 Myxococcota bacterium | reverse complement strand
GGAAGTCGTAGGGGCTGGTGCGGGGCTTGTACGCGCCCGCGCGCGTGGTCGAGATACCCGCCGCGCGCAGCGCGCGGAACGTGGCCTCCAGGTTCTCGCGTGTGTCGACCGCGCACACGCCGGGGAACAGGAAGAACGAGTCCTGACTGAAGTGGACCCCGTTGTACTCGAAGCCCACCGCTTCGGCCTGCCCTTCGTGCCGGCCGACCGTGCGGTAGCGCTCGCGGATGCGAATCACTTTCTCGACCGCCGGGAACTCCTCGAAGGGCTCCGAGGAGATGGAAGCCGTGGGGCCGAGCAGGTAGATCTCGGTCAGCGTGCGCATCGAGCCGCGAATCACATGGACTTCGGTGCGGATGTCGGGGTGGCGCTCGGCCATGCGGATCACCTGGCGCGTCTCGGGCGCCTCGGGTCCGAACTCGGCCTTCATCACGATGATCACGGCGGGGATCCTAACGTGGTGCGGCCGCCCCGTGCTACCGGGCGCCGCGCGCCTGGAACAGACGGAACAGCCACTGACCCACCACGCCGACGAGCGGCGGCAACAAGACGGCAGGAATGAAGCGCGCCCAGGTGAGCGGCCAGCCGATCAGCGGCGCCTCGTAGGTCAGCATGCGGATCGGGCTGACCAGCGTCTTGGCGGTGATGAGCGTGATCAGCGCGCCCGCCGACACGCCCTTCGCCCACAGACTCGCGACCACCGGGAAGAACACGTACGGGCCGCCTGGGATCAAAAGGCCCGCGAGCCAGGCGATCAGGATGCCCCGCGGGCCGCGGTCCTCGCCCAGCCAGCGCACGAGTGACTCCTGCGGCACCAGTACGTCGAACAGGCCGGCCAGCACGAAGCCGAGCGCGAGCTCGAGCCACACGCCGCGCACCAGCCGCGCGCTCGAGGCCAGACCTGCCGCGGGCAGCGCGGGGTCCTGCGCCCAGGCCCAGGCGAGCGCGGCCAGAGTGAGTCCCAGCAGGATCCAGAGGTTCGCGTCCATGCCTCTCCGCCGTTTCATGGCGCCGTGGGCGCGCGCCGGTACACGAGCTCGCCGCCCGCGTCGGGCTGCTCGGCCGCGTCACGTGCGGCGCGCACCAGCGCGTGTCTCGGCGACAGGCGGCACGCCGGGTCGGTCGCCGCGGCGTCGCCCGTCAGGTGGAAGGCCTGGCAGCGGCAGCCGCCGAAGTCGAGCGTCCGCCGCTCGCAGCTCCTGCAGGGCTCCTGCATCCAGTCCTCGCCGCGGAACGCGCGAAAGCCGGCCGAGTCGTTCCAGATCGCGGCGAGTGACTGGTCGCGCACGTTCTCGAAGCGCAGGCCCGCGATCGTGCGCGCCTGGTGACACGGCAGCGCCAGGCCGTCGGGCGCGACCAGCACGATGCTGCGCGCCCAGCCGCCCATGCACGGGCGCGGGACGTCGGTGTGGTAGTCGGGCAGGACGAACAGCAGCTCCATGCGCCCGCGCAGGCGTTCGGCTGCGGCGCGTGCGGCTGCGCGCGCGGACTCGATCGCCGCGCGGCTCGGCACGAGCTGCGCGCGGTTCGCGAGCGCCCAGCCGAGCCAGGTCGTGTTGGCGAGCTCGAGCCGCTCGGCGCCGAGTGTCTCGGCCAGCGTCACGAACTCGTCGATGCGCTCGATGTTGGAGCGGTGCAGCACCACGTTCAGCGTGAGCGGCAGCTCGAGCTCGGCCACCCAGCCCGCGACCGCGCGCTTCTGCTCGAGCACCTCCACGCCTGCGATGCGGCGCGCCTCGGGCGCGCGCACGTCCTGGAACGAGAGCTGGAGCGCCGTCAGGCCCCGTGCCTTGAGCCCGGCCAATCGCTCGCGGTCGAGCGGCACGCCGCTGGTGATCAGGTTCGTGTACAGATCGAGCGCGCGCGCCTCGGCCACGATCTCCTCGAGGTCGTCGCGCAAGAGCGGCTCGCCGCCCGACAGGTTCACCTGCACCACCCCGAGCTCCGCGGCCTGGCGCAGCACGCGCCGCCAGTCACTCGCGTCGAGCTCCGGGCGCACGCGGTCGACCTGCACGGGGTTCGAGCAGTACACGCAGCGCAGCGGGCAGCGGTAGGTGAGCTCGGCGACCAGCGTGTAGGGCCGCTCTGCGCGCGTCACGGCTCCGTCCCGCGCAGCAGGCTGCGCTCGGCGAGCTGGGTGAGGAACGTTCTCACGTCCTCGGCCAGTGACTCGTGTGCGCCGTGGCGCTGCGCCAGCTCCGCGATGATGTCCGACACGCAGCGCTCTCCGCTGCACAGCCCCAGGATCTCGGCGCCGGTCACGTTCAGCGCCAGCCCGCGCTCCGGATACAGCAACAGGGTCTCGCCGGTCTTCTGGTCGACGCGCAGCCGCGCCTTGGGCGCGAGCCGCGGCTTCGCCGAGAGGGCGATCACGGCCGGGCCGCCGTGGCCGCCTGCACGCAGTCGAGCAGGTGCCACAGTACCTCGGTCTTGCGCACGAGCGCCGCGACGCACGCCTCCTGCAGCTCCGCGCGGGTGGCGCGCGCGGTCACGAACGCGATCGCCTCCTGCGAGTCACGGCGCGCGAACGTGACCCGGTTCTTGAAATACTCCAGGCCCGCGGCGGCGATCCACGGGTAGTGTTTCTCCCAGGCCGCGATGCGCGTCGACATCAGGTCGGGCGCGAAGAACTCGGTGAGCGAAGACGCCACCGCCACCACCAGGTCGGCATCGCGCACGAGTGACACGTAGCCGTCGCATGCGAAGCGCACGCCCGGCAGCACGCGCGCGCACGAGCCGACCTCGTTCGCATCCAGCCCCACGGCCTCGGCCAGCCGGAGCCACTGCGCGAGCCCGCCCTCGCCCGCGCGCTCGCCGTCGTGGTCGCGCAGGCGGTGGATCCACATGCGCCGGAACGCGGGATCCTCGGACTTGGACAGGATCAGCGCGTCCTTGATCGGGATGCGCGTCTGGTAGTAGTAGCGGTTCAGCACCCAGGCGCGCAGCTCGTCGGGCGTGAGTGACCCCTCGTGCATGCGCAGGTGGAACGGGTGCGTGTCGTGGTAGCGGCGCGCGCCCTCGGCGCGCATGCGCGCGACGAAGTCGTCGGCGGAGAGCGCGCGAGTCACAAGTAGAGCTCCAGGCCGTCGTGCGCGACCTCGACGCCGGCGGCCTCGGCTGCGGCGCGCTCGCGCCCGTCTTCGCGCAAGAGCGGATTGGTGTTGTTCACGTGGATCAGGATGCGCCGCCCGGGCAGCTTCGCGAGCCAGGCCAGGCTCCCCTCGCTGCCGCCCACGGGCCAGTGCGCCATGTCTTCCGCGCGGCGCGTGCCGAGTCCGGCCGCGACCAGCTCGTCGGAGCTCCAGAACGTGCCGTCGAAGAACACGCAGTCGGCTGCCTGCGCCGCATCGGACACGGCGCGCGACGCACCCGCCACCGCGGGCAGATAGGCCAGCACGCCGCCCGTCGCCGGGTCGCGGATGCGCAGGCCGACGTTGTCCTCGGGCGAGGCGGCGCGCGTGCGCTCGAGGTGGAGCGGCAGCTTGCCGGGCACCGGGAGCGCAGTCACGAACAGACCCGTGTCTCCCAGCGCGAGCTCGCGCCCGAGCTCGAGCGCGTGCCAGGTCACCTGCCCCTCGAACCGTTCCAGCGTGGGATACAGCGTGTTGCCCGAGGTGAAACCGCTGCGCACCGCCGCGGTGGCCCAGACGGAGATCGGGTGTGACTCACGCAGCGACAGGAGTCCCAAGGTGTGGTCGAGGTCGCCGTTCGTGAGCACGATGCCCGACACCGGCGAGTGTCGCTTCGCGCGCGGCCAGAGCGGCGCGAAGCTCTCGAGCTGCGCGCGAATCTCGGGCGACGCGTTCAAGAGCAGCCAGCGCTCGCCGTCGGCCGAGACGGCGACCGACTCCTGGGTTCGTGCGCGGGCCCGCAGGCTGCCGGCGCGCAGGCCGGCACAATTCGCGCAGCCGCAGTTCCACTGGGGGAAGCCGCCACCGGCGGCCGACCCTAGAACTCGAAGCTGCACGGACCTCTGAGCTTCGGGCTACGCCTCGGTGGCAGAGGCGCGCTCGGAAGAGGTGACGAAGGGCGGGTAGTCGCTGCCGTCCTCGTCGCCCTGGTACGCGCCGATCTCGGCGCTCATGTTGATCTCTTCGAACGCGGGTGTCGTCCAGTCCATGGATTCAGGCTACGCCAGGCCCCTGGGGGGGTCAACCGCCCGTGCGACCGAGCACTCAGGGCGCTTGTGGGTAGAAGACCAGCGCGCGCACCTCGATGCTCTCGCGTGGCGGCGCACCCGCACGGGTGGCCGGATCGTCGAAGGCGCTGTGCGCGCTGAAGCGGGCCGTGCCGTCCTCGAGCGAGTCGTAGGTCTTGATCAGCAGCGCCTCGTCGCGCCGCAGCTTCGAGTAGAAGTACCAACGGTGCGCGGGGTTGTAGCGCACCGAGTAGACCTCGCCGACGCGATCGGGGTACACGAGGTCGGTTGGAACCAGGTCGTCGGGGCGGATCGAGCGCGCGTCGCAGACCGCCAGCGGCGTGGTCTCGATCGGCCCGCGGATCGAGCGCCAGACGTTGATCACGGAGTGGCGCCCGCGCAGCCGGCACTCGGCCTCGTCGGCGGGCAGATGGTCGCTGACGCGGCGTTTGCCCGAGAGCGCCGTGTAGTCGTTGTGCACCGAGCGCACGGGCTCGCGCACGCCCTTCGCGCGCTCGTCGGCCGCGGAGCGCAGCGTGTGGTCGAAGATCACCACCGCGTCCGCACCGGTCGTGCGTTTCAGCAGCGCTTCGACTTCCGGGTAGTACACGGTACGCACCTCGGCCTCGTCGAGGAAGTCGCGCACCTCGGTCGTATGGGCGACCAGCGCGAAGCCCTCGCGGTCGAGCCGCGCGGCCTCCGCGAGCTTGCGCGCGTCGCTGATCTCGACGCGGTGCGGCTCGCCGCGGCTGCGCTGCGGCACCCCCTGCGGCGGCGTGTAGGTGTACGTCACGGGCTTGGTCGCGCTGGGCGCCAGGTAGTTCAGAGTCGCTTCGGTGCCGGGGAGCTCGAGTGACATGCGCTAGCCCTCGTCGATCGGGAGGCCGATCCAGTGTGCGTTGGGCGCCGGAAGTGGCGCCTGGGTTCGATGCGACCCCCCAGGCCCGGCGTTTCCCGCGTCGAGCGCCAGGCCGATCCTCTGTGCGGACGTCTCCGGGATCGGAGTCTCGAGCGTTTCCAAGAGCCACGAGAGCCAACGCAGCATCACGCCGCGTCCCGGTTGTAGGAGGTCGAGTCACCGGTGAGTGACTTGCTGGTGCGCCCGCCCACGCCCACGGGCAGGTCGCCCGCGATCGTGACTCGTTGGAGCCGTCTCGGCTCGCGACCGAAGTCCGCGATCGCGCGGTGCTGGGTGGCCCGGTTGTCCCAGAAGGCGACGTCGCCCGGGCGCCAGCGCCAGCGCACGGTGTTCTCGGGCCGCGTCACGTGCTTGCGAAACACTCCGAGCAGCGCGGAGGAGTCGCGGAGCGAGAGACCCACGATGCGGCGCGCGAAGCCGCCCAGGAACAGCGCGCGCTCGCCGGTCTCGGGATGCACGCGCACCACCGGGTGGATCGTCTCGTAGCGTACCGACTCGAAGACACGCCCGTAGGCGCGGAGAGACTCGCTGGGACCGGCCGGACCCGCGGCCACGTAGTCGAACTGGTTGGTGTGCACCGCCTCAAGCGAGTCCGCGAAGGTCTGCAGAGCGACCGGCAGGTCCTCGTAGCCGGCGACCGCATTGGCCCAGAGCGTGTCTCCTCCCAGCGCTGGCAGCACGACGGCCCGCAGGACCGAGCCGAGCGGCGGGCGGTCGACGAAGGTCACGTCGCTGTGCCACTGGACCGCGACGTTGCCCTCGCGCGCATCGACGTCGAGCACGTTCGGATGCTCGCGCACGCCCGGCACCGTCGGATGCGCGCTCGTGACCGGTCCGAAGCGGCGGGCGAAGCGCTGCTGTGACGCCGCGTCGAGCCGCTGATCGCGGAAGAACAGCACCTTGCGGCGCAGCAGCGCCTCGCGCACGAGCTCGATCACCCCCTCGTGCACGTCTGCAGACAGGTCCACTCCGCGCACCTCGGCGCCGATCCGGCCCGCAACGGGAATCACTTCGATGCTGTGTGGCACGGCAGGGTCCTCCTAGATACCGGCGCCGTCATGGAAGACGTCGTCGCGGCGCGAGCGCGCCTGGGTCACATGGCTGCCGGCGGGAACGCTGCGCGTGAGCCAGATGTTGCCGCCGATCACGGAGCCTCGACCGACGATGATGCGGCCGAGGATCGTGGCGCCGGCGTAGATCACCACCTGGTCCTCGATGATCGGGTGGCGCGGCATCCCCTTCACGGGCCTGCCGTTTCCGTCGAGCGGGAAGTCACGCGCGCCGAGTGTCACCCCCTGATACAGGCGGACGCGGTTCCCCAGCAGTGCCGTCTCTCCGATCACGACGCCCGTGCCGTGATCGATGAAGAAGTGGTCTCCGATCCGGGCGCCGGGGTGGATGTCGATCCCGGTGTTCGCGTGCGCGTCTTCGGAGATGATGCGCGCGAGCAGCGTCGCCCCCAGGCGGTGAAGCTCGTGGGCCAGCCGGTGGTGGGTGATCGCGGTGACGCCGGGGTAGCACAAGAGCACCTCGGCTCGGCTGTGCGCCGCGGGGTCGCCGTCCAGCGCGGCCCGCAGGTCGAGCTCCAGCGCGCTGCGCACGGCGGGCAGGCGCAGTGCGAACTCACGCACCAGCTCGCGCGCGCGCTGCGCGGCCGTAGGTGCCTCGAGCTCGACCGTGTCGTACAGCAATCCGCGCCGCACCTGCTCCTCGAGCGCGCGCAGATTCGCATCGAGCGTCGTGCCGACGAAGAAGTCGATGCTGGTCTCGGTGAAGTCACTCACGCCGAAGTGGGACGGGAAGAGCGCCCCGCGCAATCCGCGCACGGCGCTCACGAGCGCGTCGCGCGACGGGCGCTCCCGGCGCCGTTCCTCGTCGCGGCGCTCGGCGGTTCCGTTGCGCGAGGTCCGCAGAGCCGAGACGAGCTTCTCGAGGTCCCAGCTCGCGGACTCCTCCACGTCGCCGCGGTCGGCCAGACGGATCGGGACCGTCGGGGCGCTCACAGCGCGAGCCCCTCGGAGTCGAACACACCCTCGAACAGGCTCGAGCTGAGATAGCGTTCGCCCGAGTCGGGCAGGATCACGACGATGGTCTTGCCGGCGCACTCCGGGCGACCGGCGATGCGCACCGCGGCCGCCACCGCCGCTCCGCTCGAGATTCCGGACAGGATGCCTTCCTCACGCGTGAGCGCGCGCGCGAAGTGGATGGCTTCCTCGTTCGTGACCTGCTCCACCGCGTCGATCAGCGACAGATCGAGCACCTCGGGCACGAAGCCCGCGCCGATGCCCTGAATGCGGTGGGGGCCCGGCTTCGGCGGCTCACCCGACAGGGTCTGCGAGATCACCGGACTCGCGGCCGGCTCGACCGCGATGCTCGTGATCGCCCGGCCGCGCGTGCGCTTGAGATAGCGAGAGACTCCGGTGATCGTGCCACCCGTACCGACGCCCGAGACCAGGACGTCGACCGTGCCCGCGGTGTCGTCCCAGATCTCCGGTCCGGTGGTGCGCTCGTGGATCTCGGGGTTGGCCGGGTTCTTGAACTGCTGCAGCAACACGAAGCGGTCGGGATCGGACTTCGCGATCTCCTCGGCGCGCTGGATCGCTCCGGGCATGCTGCGCGCGCCCTCGGTGAGCACGAGCTTGGCGCCGTAGGCCGCGAGCAGCTTGCGGCGCTCCAAGCTCATGGTCTCGGGCATGGTGAGTGTGATCGGGTAGCCGCGGGCCGCCGCCACGAAGGCCAGGGCGATGCCGGTGTTTCCGCTCGTCGGCTCGATGATCTCCTTCCCGGGACCGAGCAGTCCGCGCTTCTCCGCGTCCCAGACCAGCGCCGCGCCGAGCCGGCACTTCACCGAATACGCAGGGTTGCGTCCCTCGATCTTCGCGAGGACCAGCGCCCGCGAGTCCTTCGTGACCCGCCGCAGCCGCACCAGCGGGGTGTGTCCGATCGAGAGTGCGTTGTCGTTGAACCAGTGAGTGCCCTGGAGTGACATGCCCGGGGCGTGTGCATCTGGGGTGCCAAGCCCTGCGAGCCTGCTGCGATCGCCCGAGCCCGGTGCTCGGGCGCCGAGCCATCAAATGCGACGGAAGTCCCGTCACTCGGCGGAAAATCCGTGATCGGCGCCGAGCAAGAGGGACCGTCAGGGCCGCGCGCGGAAGCGGCGCCAGTCGATCCCGAGCTTGCGCATGCGCGCGCGCAGCGTGTGCGGGTTGATCCCCAGCGCGCGCGCCGCGCCGAACGGTCCCTCGATCCGCCCGAACGTGCGGCCGAGCGCGGCCTCGATGTGCCGCACCATGGCGTCGTCGAGTCGCGCCGCCGGCTCGGCTGCCGCCGGAGCGGGAGCCGGCTCGGGCGCACCGGGTGCGCGCGCGGCCGCAGGCCCGAGAGCCTGCGCGACCTCGAGCGCGCGGCCCTGGCCCAGCAGCACCGCGCGGTCCATCACCGCGCCGAGCTCGCGGATGTTTCCGGGCCACGCGTACGCCGCGAGCAGGCTCACGTCGTCGCGCGTCGGAGACAGTGCCGGCAGCCCGAAGCGCGTGGCGGCGCGCAGCGCGAAGTGAGTCGCGAGCGCAGCGATGTCTTCGGGCCGCTCGCGCAGCGGCGGCAGGTGGACCACGAACACGGCGAGCCGATACCACAGGTCCTCGCGGAAGCGGCCTTCCGAGACCATCTGGTGCAGGTCGCGATGAGTCGCGGCCACGATGCGCACGTCGGCGTGCAGTGGCCGCGTGCCGCCCACGCGCTCGAAGCTGCCGTCTTGCAGGATGCGCAGCAGCCGCACCTGCGCGGCGAGCGGCAGCTCGCCGATCTCGTCGAGGAACAGCGTCCCGCGGTCGGCGCGCTCGAACCAGCCCTTCCGCAGAGCCGACGCGCCAGTGAAGCTGCCGCGCTCGTGCCCGAACAGCTCGGAATCGATGAGCCCGGCCGGGATCGCGCCGCAGTTCACGCGCAGGAACGGCCCGCTCGCGCGCGCGGAGCGGGAGTGGATCGCGCGCGCGGCGACCTCCTTGCCCGAGCCGGTCTCGCCGAGCAAGAGCACGGGCACGTCGGAGGGCGCCGCCAGCTCGATGCGCTCCATCGAAGCGCGCAGGCCCGAGTCGGCGCCCACGATGTTCTCGGACAGGTCCTCGCGGCCGAGGCGAGTCAGGAGGCTGCGCTTGTCGGCCTCGGCTGCCTGGCGCAGGCCCTCGAGCTCGGCGACGCGCCGGTCGTTCTCGAGCGCGACCGAGAACGGCTCGACCAGCGCGCGCGCGATCTCCTCGTGCTCGCGATCGAAGTGTCTGGCCGCGCGCGCCACGAGCACCAGCACGCCGGCCGGCTCGTCCTCGCGCAGCAGGGGACTCACCAGCACGTCGCCCGCGATTGAGTCCGGAATCAGCCCCGGCGCACGCTGCGCGACTTGGGCCGCCGGACCGCGCAGCGGCCGGCGGCGCCCGCAGAACGCGGTCAGCTCCGCGACCTGGGCTGCCGACAGGGCGTCGCGTCCGTGCGGCAGCTGCTCGTCGGAGTCGTGGCGTGCTGCGGCCACGGTCTCGAGGCTCGGGTGCGCCGGGTCGAAGCGGCGCACCCAGAGCTGGTCGACCGGCAGCCGGCGCGCCAGGAGCGGCGTGCAGCGGCGCACCGACTCCCCGATCTCGAGGTGCCGGCCCACCTCGCGCCAGATGTCGAGCAAGATCGGAGCGAAGCGCTCCATTCAAGTTCTCCAGATTTTTCCAGATTATATCACAGATTCTCTTTCGATAGTGATATGAATTTCCGTCTCATGCGCTGGATTATCAGCGCTTCGACCCCCCAACCCGGCCTTTCTGCGTGTCCCGTGCCGCGGCACGGCCCTTGCTCGAGGGGCCTCGCGCAATCCGCACAGGGAGCAGGACATGATTCGGGGATGGGCGGCGCTCGGCGTCGCGGGAATCGCTCTGTCACTCGCGCTGGGGGCGCGCGTGGCGAGCGCGCAGGGGGCGAGCGACAAGGCTGCGCTCGAGCAGCGGGTGGACGAGCTCGAGCAGGAGCTGGCGCTGGTCAAGCGCAAGCTCGAGGTCGCAGACGAGACTCAGTCGTCCAAGGGTCCGCAGCCGGTGCTGGGCGCGGGCTCCGACGGCTTCACGCTGCGCTCGGCCGACTCGAACTGGGTGCTGAAGCTGCGCGGCTACACCCAGTTCGACACGCGCTTCTTCGACGACGCGCCGGCGAACCGCGCGGCGGGTCAGGACACGTTCTTCTTCCGGCGCATCCGCCCGCTGCTCGAGGGCACGCTGGGCGGCGTCGTCGACTTCCGCATCATGCCGGACTTCGCCGGCGGCACGGCCGTGATCCAGGACGCCTGGGCCAACGTGCACTACATCCCGGAGGCCGCGCTCGAGTTCGGCAAGTTCAAGGGGCCGGTCGGGCTCGAGAGGCTCCAGTCCGCGACCGCGATGTGGTTCGTGGAGCGCGCGCTGCCGACGCAGCTCGTGCCCAACCGCGACCTCGGCATCATGCTGAACGGCGTCGTGCGCGAGGGCCTGTTCAGCTACCAGCTCGGCTGGATGAACGGCGCCGTCGACAACACCCAGACGGTGAACGGCGACGTCGACACCGGCGACGACAAGGACATCGTCGCGCGCGTGTTCTTCCAGCCCTTCCAGGACACCGAGATCGGCGCGCTCCAGGGGCTGGGCGTGGGCTTCGCCGCGACCTACGGCCACCAGGAAGGCGCACCGGGCTCGTACAAGACTTCGGGCCAGCAGACCTTCTTCGCCTACCGCGCCAACGTGACTCAGACCGGCGCGCGCTACCGCTACGCGCCGCAGGCGTATTGGTACTGGGGCCCGTTCGGGCTGCTCACCGAGTACGTCTACGAGTCGAGTCAGTACCGGCGACCGACCTTCTCCGACATCCGCGCGAACAACTCGGCGTGGCAGGTCGCGGTGGGCTGGGCGATCACCGGCGAGAACGAGTCGTACAAGGGACTCGTGCCCAGCGTCAACTTCGACCCGTTCAGAGGCACCTGGGGCGCGTGGGAATTCATCACGCGCATCAGCCAGCTCAAAGTCGACGACTCGGTCTTCGACGCGAACTTCGCCGACCCGACCGTGAGCGCCGAGGCCGCGAAGCTCTGGAGCGTCGGCATCAACTGGTACCTGAACCGCAACGTGAAGCTCGCGGTCAACTACGACCGCACCACCTTCCGCAGCTACGCGAGCAACCAGGACCGGCACGACGAGGGCGTGCTGCTGGGCCGCTTCCAGCTCGCGTTCTAGGAGCCCCCCATGCGACGATTCACTCTCTGCCTGCTCGCCGTCTCGACGCTCGCCGCCGCCGGCGCGCGCGCCGACAGCGAGCTCCTGAACGTGTCCTACGACCCCACGCGCGAGCTGTACGCCGACTACAACCAGCTCTTCGCCAGACACTGGCAGGAGCAGCACGGCGAGACGGTCACGATCAACCAATCGCACGGCGGCTCGGGCAAGCAGGCGCGCGCGGTGATCGACGGGCTCGAGGCCGACGTGGTCACGCTGGCGCTCGCGGGCGACGTGTCCGCGCTGTACGAGAAGGGCCAGCTCGTGCCGCGTGACTGGCAGTCGCGCCTGCCCAACAACAGCTGCCCGTACACGTCGACCATCGTGTTCCTGGTCCGCAAAGGCAACCCGAAGGGCATCCGGGATTGGGACGACCTGGCCAAGCCGGGCATCGCGGTGATCACCCCGAGCCCGAAGACCTCGGGCGGCGCGCGCTGGAACTATCTCGCGGCCTGGGGCTACGCGCAGCGCAAGTTCGGCGGCGACGAGCAGAAGATCCGCGCGTTCGTGGCCGCGATCTACAAGAACGCGCCGGTGCTCGACGCCGGCGCGCGCGGCTCGACCACGACCTTCGTCGAGCGCGGCATCGGCGACGTGCTGATCGCGTGGGAGAACGAGGCGCTGCTCGCGATCGAGCAGCTGGGCAAGGGTCAGTTCGAAATCGTGGCGCCGTCGATCTCGGTGCTGGCCGAGCCTCCGGTCAGCGTCGTGGACGCCGTGGCGCGCCGCCACGGCACGAGCGCCGTCGCGGCCGAGTATCTCCACTATCTCTACTCGCCCGAGGCCCAGGACCTGATCGGGAAGCACTTCTACCGCCCGACCGAGGCCGCTGCTGCCGCGAAGTACGCGGGCCAGTTCCCCAAGCTCGAGCTGCTGTCGATCGACAAGGACTTCGGCGGCTGGAAGAAGGCGCAGGCGACCCACTTCGCCGACGGCGGGATCTTCGACCAGATCTACGTCCCGGGGCGCTAGCCGTGACACGTGGCAGCAACGGCGTGTTGCCGGGCTTCGGACTCACGCTCGGCTTCTCGGTCCTGTATCTCTCGCTCCTGGTGCTGGTGCCGCTGTCGGCGCTGTTCTTCCGCACCGCCTCGCTCTCGGTCGCGGACTTCTTCGCCGCGGTCGCCTCGCCGCGCGCGATCGCGGCCTACCAGCTCAGCTTCGGGGCATCGTTGCTGGCGGCGCTCGCCAACGCCTTCTTCGGGCTCGTGCTCGCCTGGGTGCTGACCCGCTACCGCTTCCCGGGCCGCGAGCTGGTCGACGCGTTCGTCGACCTGCCGTTCGCGCTGCCCACGGCGGTGGCCGGCATCACGCTCACCACGCTCCTGGCCAGGAACGGCTGGCTCGGGCAGTTCCTCGAGCCGCTCGGTATCCACGCCGCCTATACACCGTTGGGTGTCACAATCGCGCTCACCTTCATCGGCCTGCCGTTCGTGGTGCGCTCGGTGCAGCCGGTGCTCGAGGATCTCGAGGCCGAAGCCGAGGAGGCCGCGGCCAGCCTGGGCGCCGGCCGGCTAGAGACCTTCCGGCGCGTGCTGTTCCCGGCGCTCTGGCCCGCGCTCGTGACCGGCTCGGCGCTCGCGTTCGCGCGGTCGCTGGGCGAGTACGGCTCGGTGGTCTTCATCTCGGGCAACATGCCGCTGCGCACCGAGATCGTGCCGCTCTTGATCGTGACCAAGCTCGAGCAGTACGACTACGCGGGCGCCACGGCCGTGGCCACCGTGATGCTGGTGTCGTCGTTCGCGCTCCTGCTCGCGATCAACGGCTTGCAGGCGATCGGCCGGCGCCGCCTCGCGGGCGCAGGAGCGGGCGAATGACGGCCGCGACACTGACTCACGAGACCGGCCAAGCCAGCGCGCCGTCGCTGCGCGCGGCGCTCCAGGACCCGCCCGCGGTGCGCTGGACGCTTTTGGTCCTGGCACTGGGCTTCGTGTTCCTGTTCCTGTTCCTGCCGCTCGCCGCCGTGTTCGTCGAGGCGTTGTCGGGCGGACTCACGACTTACTGGGCGGCGATCACCGATCCGGTCGCGCTCAAGGCCATCGAGCTCACGCTGATCGTCGCCGCCGTCTCGGTGCCTCTGAACGCGGTGTTCGGCGTCTCCGCGGCCTGGGCGATCGCGCGCTTCGAGTTCCCGGGCAAGAACCTCTTGATCACGCTGATCGACCTGCCCTTCGCCGTGTCACCCGTGATCTCGGGCCTGATCTTCGTGCTCTTGTTCGGCGCGCAGGGCCTGTTCGGCCCGTGGCTCGTCGAGCACGGCGTGAAGATCATCTTCGCCGTGCCGGGCATCCTGCTCGCGACCACCTTCATCACCTTCCCCTTCGTGGCGCGCGAGCTGATCCCGCTCATGCAGGAGCAGGGCTCCGAAGAGGAGGAGGCGGCGATCTCGCTGGGCGCGAGCGGCTGGCAGATGTTCCGGCGAGTCACCCTGCCGAACATCCGGCTCGGCCTCCTGTATGGGATCGTGTTGCTGAACGCGCGCGCCATGGGCGAGTTCGGCGCCGTATCGGTCGTGTCGGGTCACATCCGAGGCAAGACCAACACGATCCCGCTGCACGTCGAGATCCTCTACAACGAATACCAGTCGTCGGCCGCCTTCGCCGTGGCCTCGCTGCTCGCGCTGCTCGCGCTCGTGACGCTCGTCGCGAAGCGCGTGCTCGAGTGGCGCCTGCGCCGGGAGAGACTCACTTGAGCATTGAGGTGCGCGATCTCTGGAAACGCTTCGGAGACTTCACCGCGCTGCGCGACGTGTCTCTGCACGTGGAGCCGGGCGAGCTGCTCGCGCTGCTCGGCCCGTCCGGCTCGGGCAAGACCACGCTCCTGCGCCTGATCGCCGGGCTCGAGCGGCCCGACACGGGCACGATCTCCTTCGAGGGCGAGGACGCCACCGAGCGCAGCGTGCGCGACCGGCGCGTGGGCTTCGTGTTCCAGCACTACGCGCTGTTCCGACACATGACGGTGTTCGAGAACGTCGCCTTCGGCCTGCGCGTGCGGCCACGTGAGACACGGCCCGCCGAGCCCGAGATCCAGGCGCGCGTGCACGAGCTGCTCGACCTGGTGCAGCTCGAGGGCCTGGCCCGGCGCATGCCGACCCAGCTCTCGGGCGGCCAGCGCCAGCGCGTTGCGCTGGCGCGCGCGCTGGCGGTGCAGCCGCGCGTGCTCTTGCTCGACGAGCCGTTCGGCGCGCTCGACGCGCGCGTGCGGCGCGAGCTGCGCCGCTGGCTGCGCAAGCTGCACGACGAGCTGGGCATCACGAGTCTGTTCGTGACTCACGACCAGGAGGAGGCGCTCGAGCTGGCCGACCGGATCGTGGTGGTGAACGAGGGCCGCATCGAGCAGGTCGGCACGCCCGACGAGGTCTACCGCCGGCCCGCGACGCCCTTCGTGTTCGGGTTCCTGGGCGAGGCCAACTGGCTCTCGACCACGATCGACGGCCGCAAGGCGCGCATCGGCTTCCGGCCCGACGACCTCGAGATCGCGCTCGGCCCGCTCGACGGTCACTCCTTCGCCGCGCGCGTGAGCCGCGTGCAGTCACTCGGTGGCCGCGTCAAGCTCGAGCTCACCTCGGCCGCGGGCGCGCTGGTCCGCGCCGACGTGCCCGCCGAGCGCGTGCGCACGCTGGCGCTCTCGCCGGGCGCCGAGGTCTGGGCCGCCCCGCGCGAGCTGCAGGTCTTCGAGTCCGATTGACTACGTTCGCCTGCGGCTCACTGCGCGCTCCTTCGGAGCTTGCGGCCTCGCTCAGGGCGGCCTTCGCTCGGCGGTCCAGTAAGCTTGTGGGATGAAGCTCGGCATCTCGGTTCGGACCATGGGCCCGCAGTCGACCCGCGAGACGCTGGTCGCGTGCGCGCGCGCGGCTGAAGAGGCCGGCCTCGACGAAGTCTACGTACCCGACCACATCGCCATCCCGCCCGACGACGCAGAAGGCTCGGGCGGGCGCTATCTCGATCCACTCATCGCCCTGACCTGGATCGCCGCGAAGACGGAGCGCATCGGCCTGGGCACGGCGGTGCTGATTTTGCCCTATCGGCCGGCGCTGCCGACCGCGAAGGTGATCGCCACGCTGCAGGAGCTGTCCGGCAACCGACTCACTGCGCTCGGCGTCGGCGTGGGCTGGATGGAGCCCGAGTTCCGCGCGCTCGGCCTGCCGCGCGCGCGCCGCGCGCGAGACGCCGACGTGGTGCTCGAGCTCCTGGTCGACGCCTTCCGCTCCGACGTGGTCGAGCGCAACGGCCAGAAGTTCCTGTTCCTGCCCCGGCCGCCGCGCCCGCAGATCCTGATCGGCGGCGCCGCGCCGCACGCGCTGGCCCGCGCCGCGCGCTTCGGCGACGGCTGGATGCCGATCGGTGCCAAGCCCGCCGACCTCGCGCCCCACGCGGCGCGCCTGCGCGAGCTGTTTCTCGCGGCCGGCAAGCCCGCACCCGAGCTCGCCGTCATGACTCGCCTGCCGCTCGAAGAGCCCGCTCGCGCCGCGGACCTGGCGCACGCCTACGCCGAGCTGGGCGCGACCCGGCTCGTCCACGCCAGCCGCTACGCCGACGCCGCCGAGTTCGCGCGCTCCGCGCAGGCGATTGCGAGTAGAATCCGGGCATGAAATTCGGCCTCCACGGGATCAACATCGGCGTGTGTTCCGAGCCGGAGGCCGCGGCGCGTGTCGCGCGCGCCGCCGAGGACGCGGGCTTCGACTCGGTCTGGACCGCCGAGCACGTGGTGCTGCCCGACCCGCAGGTGCCGCCCTCGCCCGCACCGCCGCACATGAAGTTACTCGACCCGGCGGTCGCGCTCGGCTTCCTCGCGGCGCACACCACGCGCGTGCGGCTCGCCACGGGCATCATCATCCTGCCGCAGCGCAACCCGGTGGTGCTCGCGAAGGAGCTGGCCACCGTGGACCGGCTCTCGAAGGGGCGACTCATCTTCGGGCTGGGCGCCGGGTATCTGAAGCCCGAGTTCCAGGCGCTCGGCGCGCCGTTCGCGGACCGCGGCCGGCGCACCGACGAGTACATCGAGGCGATCGTCGCGCTGTGGCGCGAGGAGAAGCCCGAGTACAAGGGTGAGTATGTCGCCTTCGGCGGCATCCAGGCGCAGCCCCGGCCGCTCCAGTCACCCCACCCGCCGATCGTGGTCGGCGGCATGAGTCCGTCCGCGCTGCGCCGCGCCGCGCGCTACGGCAACGGCTGGTACGGCTTCGCCCTCGACCTCGAGGCGACCGGCCGTGCGATCGAAGGTCTGCGCGCCGCGGAGCAGCGGCTCGACCGCGACCCGGCGCTCGGCCGGCTCGAGATCACAGTGACTCCGCCCGGCTCCAAGCTCGACCTCGACACGGTGCACCGCTACGCGGCGTTGGGCGTCGACCGGCTGGTGCTCATGGGCTCCGGACGCAGCGCCGACGACCAGATCGCCGCCGTGGAGCGCGCCGAGCGCGAGCTCGTGCGCCCGCTCGCGGAGTGACTCCGGGCCGGGTAGCTTAGGGCCATGTCGTCTGCCCCCGGCTTCCGAGCGCTGTTCGCCCCGTGCGCCGCGGGGCTGCTCGCGGCCGCCGCGGGCTTCGCGCGCGCCCAGGGGTCCATCGAAGAGGTCGCAGACTGCGCGATCCGCAATCTGCCGCCTTCGGCCCACGCCCATGCCAAGCTGACCACGCGCGCGAAGGGCGGCGCCGAGACGGCAATCGACGTCGAGTTCTGGAGCTCCACGAGCGCCGAGGGCACCCGCAAGGTCGCGGTCGTGCAGCGCGGCGGTCCCGCCAGCGGCTTCACGGGCTACCTGGTGAGCGACGGCGACGCCATCGGCGAGGCCTGGGCGGTCTCCAAGAAGGACGGCAAGGCCAGGAAGATCGAAGAGCGCGGCGCAAGAGCGCGCATGTTCGCCACCAACCTGAGTCTCGAGGACTTCGCGCGCTTCGGGCGCGTGGTGTTTCCCGGTCAGGTTCGCCGCCGGCCAGACGGCGAGATCGACGGCCGCAAGACCTTCGTGGTCGAGACCAAGCCCGCGCCCGACGCGGGCTCCGAGTACTCGCGCATCGTGACTTCGATCGACCGCGAGTGGTGTCTCATCCTGCGCCGCGAAGGCTACGAGGCGGGCTTCGACAAGGGCGCCAAGCCGCGCAAGGTGTACCAGGTCGCGCCCGCCGACGTGAAGGTCCAGGACAAGTTCGCCAACGGCATGCGCGGCCGGATGGACGACGCCAAGGACGGCTCGTCGACCGAGCTGCAGGTCGTCGATCTCGAGGTGCCCGCGAAGGTCGACGAGAGTTTCTTCACGCCCGCGTCGCTCGAGCGCGCGGCTCACTGATCGGATCCCAGAACGCGTGATGGCCCGTGCCCTCCGCTTCATGGCGGCCCACCCCTGGGCCGTGCTGGCGCTGGCGCTGCTGTTTTCGGCGGCCGCCGCTCCGGGTGTGTACGACTTCCGCGCGGGTCAGTGGCGCGTCGACTTCGATCCGTCGGCCGACCGGCTGATGGCGCGGCACGACGACGCCGGTGAGTTCTATCGACTGACTCGCAAGCTGTTCGGCAGCGACGAGACCCTGATCGTGGGCCTGCTGGCCGACGACGTGTTCCGTGCCGAGCCGCTGACTTCGCTCCTGCGCATCTCGCAGCGCGTGAGCGAGCTGCCGGGCGTGCACCACGTGAGCTCGCTGGCCACGGTCGCGGTGCCCCACGGCGACGCCGACGACATCCGCCTGTCGCCGCTCTTGGTGCGCGTGCCCGACGGTCAGGCCGACCGCATGGCGCTGCGGCGCGCGGCGCTCGCCAACCCGCTGCTCGCGGGCCGGCTGGTGTCACGCGACGGACGGCTCGCCGCGATCGTGGTCGAGCTGGCCGACGTGTCCGACCGCGTGCTCATGCGGCGCGCGCTCGACCTCGAGATCATGGACATCGCGCACCGCGAGGCGCGGGGCGTCGAGGTGCAGATCACGGGGCCCCCGCGGCTCAAGCGCGCCGCGGCCGAAATGACTGCGGGCGCCCTGCGCGGACGCCTGCCGCTCGCCCTCCTGTGCGTGTGCGCGGCGCTCACCTTCGCCTTCAAGACCGCGCGCGGCATGCTGCTGCCGCTCGTGACCGTGGCGCTCGCGCAGCTCTGGACCTTCGCGCTGCTGGGCGCCCTGGGCCGGCCGCTGAACAGCGCGACCGTGGGATTGCCGCTGGTGCTGGTGATCCTGTCACTGATCTACCCGGTGCACGTGATCGCGGCCTACTACGACGAGATCCGCGAGTGGCCGGAGCGGCCCACCGCCGACAGCATGGTGCGCGCGCTGCGGCGCGTGGGCATGCCGATGCTGCTGGCCGCGCTGACCACGGCGGCCAGCCTGCTCGCCGCGGTGCTGACGCCCGTGAGCGCGCTGCGCGAGTTCGCGGCGTTCGCGCTGGCCGGCACGCTGGTCGCGTTCGCGGCCTCGGTCACGGTGACTCCCGCCATGCTGCTCGCGTTCGGGCGGCCGAGCGGCTTCAGACGCGGGCCGGCGCCCGTGCCCCCCGACCGCTATGCGCGCTTCGCCGCGCGCGTGGCGCACGTGGTCATGCGCTGGCGGCACCCGTTGATCGCGGCCTTCATCGGGCTGTTCGCCGTCTCCGCGCTGGCCGCGGTGCGCGTGCGCACCTCGACCGACCTGCCGCACGCCTTCCCACGCGGTGACTCGTTCCGCCAGGACTTCGACGCGCTGAACCGGCGCCTCGACGGCGCGACCTCGCTGCGCGTGGTGGTCGAGGGCGACGCCCCCGACACGTTCACCGTGCCCGCCAACGTGCGCGAGCTCGAGCGGCTCGAGGACTGGCTCGAGTCACAGCCCGACGTCGGCGGCGCGACCTCGCTCGCCGACTGGCTCAAGGTGTGGAACGGCGCGCTGTCCGAAGGCGGGCCGCCCGCGCTCGCGCTGCCCGGCACGGCCAGCCTGACCGCCGAGCTGCTCGCGCTGGGACGCGGCGACGAGCGCGACTCACTGGTCGACGGCGCGCTGCAGCGCGCCAACCTGGTGGTCTACACGCGCTCGGTGTCCACGGGCGACATCCGCGCGCTCGCGGCGCGCATCGAGTCGCACCTGGCGGAGCTGCCGGCGCCGTTGCGCGGCCGGGTCACCGGTCAGGCGATCGCCTTCCAGCGGCTCACCGACGCCATGGTCGAGGCGCAGCTCGAGAGCCTGGTGTTCGCGCTGATCGTCGCCTACGCGATCCTGTCGCTCTTGTTCCTGTCGCCGTGGGCGGGCCTGCGCGCGCTGGCGCCCAGCGCGGTCGCGCTCGCGTTCTGCTTCGGCTTCTTCGGCGCGGTGAACGCGCCGCTGTCGCTCGCGACCGCGATCGTCCCGCCGATCGTGCTCGGCTTCGCGCTGAACGGCACGATCCACTACTTCATGCGCTTCACCGCCGAGGCGCGCCGCCTGGCCGACGAGGAGGCCGCGGCCGCGCGCGCGCTCGTGGGCGCCGGCCGGCCGGTCACGTTCGCGACGCACGCGCTGATGCTCGGCTTCCTGGTGCTCGCCACCGGCCCGATCGGCGAGCTGCGCTGGCTGGGAGTCACTGCTGCGCTCTCGCTCGGCGTGGCCTGGCTGTGCGCGTTCGTGCTGGCGCCCGCGCTGTGCGCCGACCTGCACTTCGTGACGCTGTGGGACACGCTGTCGCTCGATCTCGGCGCGACCCCGCAGCGCTCGATCCCCCTGCTGCGCGACCTCACCGCCGCGCAGTGCCGCATCGTGGGCCAGCACGGCACGCAGCGGCGCGTGCCCGCGGGCCAGCCGCTGCTGCGCTCGGGCGACGAGGGCCGCGAGATGTTCCTGGTGATCGACGGCGTGCTCCAGGCCTCGATCGAGACTCCACACGGCCGCGAGGTGCTGAACCGCTTCGCGCGCGGCGACCTCGTGGGCGAGGTCAGCTACTACACGCGCAAGCACAGCGCCGAGATCGAGGTGCTGGAGCGCGCGCGGCTCCTGCGACTCAGCGAGCGCGGTCTCGCGCAGCTCGAACGGCGCGCGCCCAAGATCTCGGCCGTGCTCTACCGGAACCTGGCGCGCATCCTGGCCTCGCGCGTGGCGGAGACGACGACGCGGATTCAGTAGGTCCGACGCCCACGAAGGGTGGCCATATGGAATACTGCGCGACCATGTCGTTCACACTCTCCGAGCACGAGTCGAAGGAGCTCCTGCGCGCGGCGGGGATTGCGGTGCCGGACGAGCGGCTCGTCGACTCTGCCGACGCGGCGGTGCGCGCGGCGCAGGAGCTGGGGTTCCCGGTCGCGCTGAAGCTCTGCGGCCGCAAGATCGCGCACAAGACAGAGCGCGGTCTGGTGAAGCTCGGGCTCGGCGATGCGGCCGGGGTGCGCGCTGCTGCCGAGGCGCTCTTCGCCGCGCGGCGCGCCGACGACGGCGACGCGCGGGTGCTGGTATGCCGCATGGTGAGTGGCCGGCGCGAGGTGATCGCGGGCCTCGTGCGCGACCCGCAGTTCGGCCCGTGCGTGATGCTCGGGCTGGGCGGGATCTTCGCCGAGGCCGTGGGCGACGTGGCGTTCGCGGTCGCGCCGCTCGCGCGCGGCGACGCGGAAGACCTGATCGACGCGCTGCAGTACAAGAACGTGCTGGGCTCGTTCCGCGGCGAGCCCGCGGTCGACCGGGCCGCGCTCGCGAGCGTGCTCGAGTCACTCGGCAGGCTGGGCGCCGAGCGCGCCGACGTGCGCTCGGTCGACATCAACCCGCTGATCGTCGCGGGCAGCCAGCCGGTCGTGATCGACGCGCTGGTCGAGCTCGAGGGAGACGCGCGGTGAGCGCCGTGGTCGAGCGCTTCCGTCCGCTCTTCTATCCGCGCGGCATCGT
>DATKAO010000143.1 GCA_035498015.1 Myxococcota bacterium | reverse complement strand
ACGACTCCGAGCAGAGTGGCTGCATGGGCCACGCGAGCGACAGGATTTCCAGAACGACCGGGCCGAAGTCTAGCTCGTCGCCTGCGTAGCGCCCGAGCTCGAGATCCTCCGGGTCGAGCTCGATTCCTCCCTCTGGAACCTCGTCCGGATTCTGCGCGGGCTCGAGCAGGAGTTCCAGCGGCTCGGAGATCTTCAGGCCGACTGGATCGCCGCAGCGCGAGCAGCGCAGGGCGATCTCCCCCTGGATCCGGCCGCGGAACAAAAGCCGGTGGCCCAGCCGGTAGCCGTCGAACGACGCCACCAGCGGCGCCACGAGGCGGGCGTCGGGGTCGCGGAACATGTCGCGCACGCCGTTCCACCACTCCGCGTCCGCCACGAGCTGGAACGGGCGCGGAGTCTCCTGGACGGCCTCGCGCCGGACGGTCAGCTGGGACATCGGTCGCTCCTTCCGCGCGAACGGGGGCGCGTCGGGGAAAAGCCCACCCAAACCGCGGATTTGCCCACGATTAGGTCGCCGCTCCCGGGTTGTCAATTCGGCGCTGCGACCCCGGCCGGCGTTCCCTAGACTGCGGCCCGATGTCGGTGGTTACACGGTACGCACCGAGCCCCACGGGCGCGCTTCACATCGGCGGCGCCCGCACGGCGCTCTTCAACTGGGCGTTCGCCCGGCACGAGGGCGGGAAGTTCCTGCTGCGCATCGAAGACACCGACCGGGAGCGCTCCACGCTCGAGTCCGAGAAGCTCGTGCTCGAGGCGCTGGAGTGGATCGGGCTCTCCTGGGACCCGGTCCCCGGCACGAGCGGCATCCCCCGCCAGTCGGAGCGCGGCGCGCGCTACCGCGAGGCGATCGCGGAGCTGCTGGCGCGCGGGCACGCCTACCGCTGCACCTGCACCGAGGCCGAGGTCGAGGCCATGCGCGAGCGCGCGCGCGCCCGCGGCGAGAAGCCGCGCTACGACCGCACCTGCCGCAACAAGCAGCTGGGTCCCGACACCGCCCTGCCCTTCGCGGTGCGGCTGCGCGTGCCTGACTCGGGCGGACTCACGCGCTGGGACGACCTGGTCGCGGGTCCCGCGGGCGAGGACGCTTCCGAGCTCGACGACTTCGTGATCGCGCGCAGCGACGGCTCTGCGATCTACCACTTCGCGGTCGTGGTCGACGATCACGACATGGGAGTCACTCACGTGATCCGCGGCCGCGAGCACATGACCAGCACGCCGCGTCAGCTCCTGATCTACCAGGGCATGGGCTGGGAGCCGCCCCTGTTCGGCCACGCGCCGCTCCTGATCGAGGCCGGCGGCAAGAAGCTCTCCAAGCGCGCCGACTCGGTGTCGGTGCAGAGCTACCGCGACCGCGGCTTCTGTCCCGAGGCCGTGCTGAACTACATCGCGCGGCTGGGCTGGGGGCACGGCGATCTCGAGATCTTCTCGCAGGACGAGCTCGCCCGGCTGTTCACGCTGGACGGCATCGGCCAGTCACCCTCGCAGGTGCACGACGACAAGCTGCTGTGGCTGTCGCAGCACTATCTGAAGTCGCTGCCGCGCGAGAGACTCCTCGCCCACCTGCAGCGCTTCCTCGACGCCGAGGCGCGCCGGCCCGTGCCCGTGGACGACGGCCTCGCACGCCTGGTCGACCTGTTGCGCGAGCGCAGCAAGACGCTGGTCGAGATGGCCGCGCTCGCGCGCTTCTACTACGTGGACGAGCTGACACTCGACCCGAAGGCCGCCGCGAAGTTTCTGACCCGCGAAGTCGCGCCGCGGTTGACGGAGCTGCGCGCCGAGCTGGAACGCGTTTCAGCCTGGGAGCGCGCAGCGCTCGAGCTCGCCTTCCAGAAGGTGATCGCCGCACACGCGATCGAGCTCGGAAAGCTCGCGCAGCCGGTGCGCGTGGCAGTCACCGGCGGAACGGTCAGCCCGCCGATCTACGAGACGCTCGAGGTCCTGGGCAAGGACCGGACGTTGCGCCGGCTGGCCGAGGCACTCGCGTCGATCTCCTGAGCGAGTGTCGATGGTTGGCGGACTAGGATTCGAACCTAGATTAACGGGGCCAGAACCCGTTGTCCTGCCGTTAGACGATCCGCCAACAAGCCATGCGCGCGTGACCCGAGCCACGCTCAGGCCGCGGAATATACGCGGTCGCGGCGCCGGAGCAATCGGATCGGCCGCCTCGAATAGATCTTGGGGGCGGGCGTCTACTCATCGGACGACACGCACCCACCCGGGTCCGCGAGGGGTCATCGGCGAGAGCCGACGGCATTCCGCGAGCCAGACCCCACTCCCTCTGAAAGGCTTGCTTCTCGCGGACCCACTGGGTGGTGTCGGACCAAGAAGCCTTATTTCTCCCTCCAGACGACACGAAACGGGGTTCGGCTCAGGCCGGACCCCGTTTTGATTGGCTTCGCTCGCCTGCGGCTCGCTGCGCGTGCCTTCGGCACTTGCGGCCTCGCTCAGGGCGGCCTTCGCTCGGCCTCGCTCTTTCGTGCGGCTTGCTCGCGAGGATCGGACGGACGGAATCCCTACTCCTGGTCCGCCGTGCTCGAGCACTGGCCGATGCCTCGGCCGAAGGTGAACTCGGCGGGCTCGACGACCAGGTTGTGGCCGATCGAGCCGGCGTCGCGCGCGTCGAAGGCCAGCCACACGGGCGCGAGCACTCCGTACAGGAGCGAGCCGCCGAGCAGGCCGGTGAAGGCGAGCGGGCGCATCACGAACACGTCGAACGACTCCGGGTAGTGGCAGTCGTCGAGTGAGTCCTCGTAGCCGACGGCGCGGGCCGAGGTCGGCACCACGGCGAGCAGGCCGGTGAGCACGACGGCGGCGGCGATGGTGTGGATGAGCTTGCGCATGAGAGTCCTCCTGCCGGCGGAAAGTCCGCGGGCGTCCCGGACTCCATCGGCCCGCGGCGGGCCAACTTGACGGCTCAGATCGCGAGCGACTCGCCGGCGCGATACACGGCGCGCAGGCTCAAATCGGGTCCGAGCACGAGCAAGTCCGCGTCCGCACCTGCGGAGATACTGCCCTTCCGGGCGCCGAGACCCAGCACCGAGGCCGGCACCGCGCTCGCCATGCGCACGGCGGTCGCGAGCGGCAGGCCGGCCAGGCGCACGGCGGTGCGCACGGCGTCGAGCAGCGGAATGGCGCTGCCGGCGAGGCTTTCCCCGGTGGTCGCGAGCCCGCCGGGGTGGATCTCGGCGTCGAGCCCGCCCATGCGATAGCGGCCCGGCGGCAGGCCGGTCGCGGGCGTGGCGTCGGACACGAGCGCGACCGCCTCCGCGCCGCGCAGCTCGACCAGCGCGCGCGCGAGCTCCGGGTGCAGGTGATGGCCGTCGAGGATCACGCTGCCGCGCAGGCGCCGATCGACGAGGAACGCGCCCACCAGGTTGGGCTCCGACACGCGCCGGCCGAGCGCCGGGTCGAGCACACGCGCCGGCCAGTCACTCGCGTTGCCCACGTGAGTCACGAACGAGAGACCGCGCTCGATCGCCGCGCGCACCTCGGCCAGGGTCGCGCGCGAGTGACCCGCCGCCACCACCGCGCCCGCGCGCGCGAAGCGCTCCACGGCGGCGAGCGCGCCTTCGCGCTCGGGCGCGAGAGTCACCATGCGGGTCGCGCCCTCGGCCACGTCGAGCAGCCGGCCCACGCGTTCGGGCGTGGGATCGCACAGGTGCTCGGCCGCGTGCGCGCCGCGCTTGGCGTCGGCCAGGAACGGCCCTTCGAGGTGGATGCCCAGGATCGGCCCGCCCGGCGACACGTCGCCGAGCAGCCGCGCGAGCGCGCGTTCCAGCGCATCGAGCGGCGCGCTGACGAGCGTGGCGAGCAGGCTGGTCGTGCCGGCGCGCAGGTGGAAGTCGGTCGCGCGCCTGCGCGCCGCGGGGTCGGGATCGTCGTAGGCCGCGCCCGCGCCGCCGTTCACCTGCAAGTCGATCAGCCCCGGCACGAGCGTGCCGTTCTCGTGCCGCACGTCGTCGGAGCGCGGCTCGACGCCGCCCTCGACCGTCTCGATGCGGCCGCCCGCGCAGCGCACCCGCGCCCGCGCCAGCTCACCCCCGGGAGTGAGTGCGCGCGCCGCCCAGATCGAGAGCGCGCTCAACCCCGTGCGAGCGCGAGCATCGCGTCGCCGGCGACGGCGATGCACGCGTCCATGTTCTTGTCGATGTCGAGCTCCGCGGGTCCGGGCCAGGGCGCGCGGTCGGACACCACGCAGATGCAGCCGGCTTCGAGCCCGTAGAGCGACGCGAGCGTGAGCAGGATGCCGCTCTCCATCTCGCAGTTCTGCACGCGCGCGTCGCGCATGGCCACCAGCCGCGCCTCGAGCTCGGGCGGCCGATAGCCGCCGAACGCCATGCTC
Organism: Myxococcota bacterium; assembly: GCA_035498015.1. NCBI lineage: Bacteria > Pseudomonadati > Myxococcota > Myxococcota bacterium. Next base: position 7,863 of record DATKAO010000143.1, on the reverse strand, counting down.
TCGATCGCCCCGCCGGCGCCCAGCACGGCATTGCGCGCGTAGAAGGCGTCGAGTGACCAGGTGACTCCCACGGCGTGTCTCACGCCGCGCGCCTGCGACGCCGCGACCAGCGCGCCCACGACCCGCCAGCTCGCCACCGCGGGATACTCCGGCAGCACGTAGCTCTTCGAGGTGCCGTCGTCGCGCACGGCGCCCGTGGTGATCACGAGATCCCCGAGCCCGAGCGACGGCTGCAGCCCGCCGCTGTTCCCGACCCGGATCATGCGCCGGGCTCCGATCTTGGCCAGCTCCTCCACCAGCACTGCGGTGCTGGGCGCGCCGATGCCCGTCGAAGCCGCGGCCATGCGCACGCCGTCACGCTCGCCGACCACCACGCGGTACTCGCGCAGGTTCAGGATCTCGCGCGCCTTCGCCCAGCCCTTGGCGATGCGCGGCACCCGCGCCGGGTCGCCGCACAGGAAGACGTTCTCGCCCACCGCCCCGCGCCGCAGCCCCGTGATCGGCTGCCCGGGTTCCTCGCTCATCCCCACGCCCTCGCGCCTTGCGTCTAGAGGGCCGGAATATAGGCGGCGTTGACTGGGCGCGCGCCCCCACCTACAGTGCGCGCCCACGCGGTCCCTTCGTCTAGAGGCCTAGGATATCAGGTTCTCACCCTGGAGACACGGGTTCGACTCCCGTAGGGACCGCCACTGAGTCGCAGACACGTTGCGTGACTCACTCGCCGCGAATCACTCGCCTCGGGCGCAGCTTGCGCAGCGCGCCCAGCGCGAGCAGCGCCAGGCCGGCCGGCTCGGGTACGGTCTCGATGGCCGAGATCCTCGCCGTGAGCGGCTGGCTGTGGGTCGAGAAGAAGCCGAACTGGATCACCACGCGCGCGATGTGCTGCAGGTCCGGGGGGTCGTAGGGCGAGGACACGAAGCTCGCGAACGGGAGGTCGATCACTCCGGGGGCCGCGGATGGACCGACCTGGGCTTCTGCGAACGACTGGGCGGTGTCCGACGTGAGCAGGGTCGCGGACACCGCGAGCTCGGAGCTCGCCTGAACCACGAACCGCAGGCGATCGACCGTGCCGCCTTCCGTGAGGTCCATCGGCACGGTGAGCGCGTAGTCCAAAGTCCAGATCGCCGCGCTGCAGCAGAAGCTCGAGGCGATGTCTGCCCCCGCCCCTGCCGCGCCGATCGCGATCGAGTCGGAGCCGCTGCTCGACGGGTCGCGAGTGAGGATCACCGTGCGGGCGCCGCCGAGGGACCCCCCTCCGGTCGCCACCGTCCCCTGGGCGACGGAGGAGCCGGTGCCCGCGGATAGAGTCTGTGGGGTAGTGAGATCGTCGATCACCACGGCCTGCGCGACGCCAGCGACGACAGTCAGGCTCACTGCGACTGCGATTCCAACGATGCGTGTCATGGGGCACACACTACCAGAAGACAGTCCGAGAGGGGTGACTCGGTGGAATGATGAGAGCGGACTCATCGAGTCAGGCTGAAGTGTCGCCCTTCAAGTGACTCGCCGGCGCCGCCCGAGGAGACTCGCTCGCTGGATCGGATCGACCACGCCTCGAACGCCGCGACGAAGTGCTCCTGGTTGTTCGAGGCGGCGTTCAGCACCGCGCGGTTGTCCGCGCCAGTCAGCGTGTCGAGCTCCAGCACCACGGCCGCGTCCTGCAGCGTCGCCCCGCAAGTCGCGATCGGCGGCGGGAGGGCAGTCGGTCCCTCGGCGCCCGGGTTGCAGTCCACGGTCTGGAAGTTTCACGCTCGCGCTCGCGTTCGGGTTGGGGAACGGCGAGATCTGCGCCGACGCGGCCGCATTCCCGAAGCTGCCCGGCCCAGTACCCGCGACGCTGCCATTGACGGTGGCCCCCCTTTCCGCCGCTTTTTCGGTAGGCCTGGGTGAGCTCGTGGGAGATTGTTCAAATCGCTCGCGCGCGCGAGTCAGTGCGCGGCCCCGGCTCCGGCACGGTGGTTGCGAGGAAGGAGCGCATGTCACAGCCCGATCCCCGAGACCCACCCCGCGGAGTTCAGATCGCCCGAGTGGCCGGTATGCCGATCCGGATCCAGGGCTCATGGATCTTCATCTTCGCGCTCGTGCTGTGGAGTCTGTCGGCCACCTATCTGCCTTCGCGCTTCCCAGAGATCGGTCGCACGACGGCGTGGATCGCGGGGCTGTTCGCGACACTGGGGTTCTTTGCCTCGCTGCTGGTGCACGAGCTGTCGCACTCGCTGGTCGCGCAGCGCTACGGGATCGGAGTCTCGGGCATCACGCTGTTCCTGTTCGGCGGGGTCTCGCGCATCGAGCAGGAGCCGTCGGACCCGCGCGTCGAGCTGCGCGTCGCCGCGGTCGGGCCACTCACGAGCTTCGCGCTCGCGGGCCTGTTCTGGCTCGCGGCGGCGGCGGCGCGCGGCGGACCGTCGCCGGTCACGGTCGCGGTGCTCGAGTATCTCGCGTACATCAATGCGGCGTTGGGTCTGTTCAACCTGATTCCCGGCCTGCCGCTCGACGGCGGCCGGATCCTGCGCGCGGCGGTGTGGTGGCGCACGGGGTCACTCCCGAAAGCCACGCAGCTCGCTTCGCACCTGGGCAAGGGCTTCGCTCTCGGGCTGATGGTGCTGGGCGCGCTCGAGATCGTGAGCGGCGCCCTGGTCGGCGGCCTGTGGCTCGTGTTCATCGGGCTGTTCCTGCGCGCGACCGCGAGCGCCGGCTGGGAGGAGCTGGTGCTGCGGCGCGCGCTCGAGGGCGTGAAGGTCGAGGACGTGATGATTCGCGCTCCGATCACCGTGAGTCCGGATCTCACGCTGCGCGCGCTGATCGACGAGTGCCTGCTGCGCGAGGGCGTGCGCGGGTTCCCGGTGTGCGAGGGCGACAAGGTCCTGGGCGCGATCTCGCTCGACGAGCTGCGCACCGTGCCGCGCGAGCAGCTCGAGACGAAGCGCGTGCGCGATGCGATGGTGCCGCTGAGCCAGGGCTTGCGCAGCGACGCCCGCGACTCACTGCTGTCCGCGCTGCGCCAGATGGCGCGCGGCCACCGCGCCCAGCTGCTGGTGATGTCGGGCGACCGGCTGGAGGGCATCGTGACTCGCGGCGCCGTGCGCCGCATGCTCGAGGTACGGCGCCTGGTCGCAGTCGCCGACGCCTGAGGCCGGCGCGAGCGACTGCCGCAGCCGGTCCAGCGCGCGCCGCGAGAGGCTCTTGACGGTGCCGAGCGGCGCGCCGAGATCGAGCGCGATCTCGGCTTGGCTCAAGCCGCACCAGTAGGCGAGCTCCAGCACGCGCCGCTGCGGCTCCGGGAGCTGCGAGACGCCCGCGCGCATGCGGCGCGCGGCCCGCCCGGCGGCCACGCGCTCGAATGGCGTGGGCGGCGCCTCGGGCGGGGCCGACTCGTGCCAGCTCGCCAGCAGCCGCGCGGAGCGATGGCGCGCGCGCAGGCGGTCGAGCGCGCGCGAACGCGTCAGCGTGATCAGGAACGAGCTCATCGTGCCGCGCGCCGGGTCGAAGACCTGCGCCCCGCGCAGGAGCGACACGAAGATCTCCTGGACCAGGTCGTCCGCGTCGTCGGGCGAGCCCAGGATCGCGAGCGCCAGCCCGTGGACCAGCTTCGCGTAGCGTTTGTACAGGGCCGAGATCTCCAGCATGCCAATGACTCCTGAATGGACTGATCAGTCCGAAATGAACCGCTCCGCCGCCGGCCCCGCAGTGGAGCGCTTCACATTCCGGACTGGATGGTCTAGTTATGCTCCCGTCATGGCGCGCACCAAGAGCTTCTCGGAGAACGCCGCGCTGGAAAAGGCCCTCGACCTGTTCTGGCAGCACGGCTACCAGGGCATCGGGCTGACCCGGCTGCTGCGCGGCATGGGCATCGCGCGCCAGAGTCTCTACGACACGTTCGGGAACAAGCGGCAGCTGTTCATCCGCACGATCGAGCACTACCGCGACACGCGGCTCGCGCAGGCGCTGGCGCTGCTCGAGCGCGAAGGCTCGCCGACGCGCAACGTGAGAGACGTGGTGCGCTTCTTCGAGCAGCTCGCGCTCGACAAGCGCGCGCGCGGCTGCTTCGTGGCGAACTCACTGGTCGAGCTCGGCCCGCACGACGCCGAGATCCGCAAGCTCCTGGCCGACACGCTGGGGCTGCTCGAGAACGCGATCGTCAAGACACTGCGCCGCGCTCAGAGCGTCGGCGAGCTCTCCGGCAAGCGCTCGCCGCGCGCGATCGCGCGCGCGCTGACCAACGCGCTGGTGGGCATGGCGGTCACGGGCAAGCTCGCGCAGAGCCGCGCGACCGTGGAGGACATCTACAACGGAACGCTCGCCATGCTCGGCTGATCCGACTTCGTGACTCGCGCGTAGTTTGTCTGATCCCGGGCAAACACGCGCTGGGACGAACAAGGAGTCACGAACATGAGCAAGAGAATTCGCCTCGCGGCAGCCATCGGGATCGCGGTCGCGCTGTGCGCGAGCAACGCCCGCGCATCGGAGCAGGTGGGCACGCCCCACGACGACGTGCTGATCGGCAGCGACGACGACAACCCGAACGATCCCGAGATCCAGCCCGCGGGAACCGCTGCCAACCAGAGCATGAACGACACGGACGTGCTGATCGGCGGACTGGGCGACGACGTGCTGATCGGCATGCTGGGCAGCGACGTGTTGATCGGCGGTCCGGGCAACGACGTCCTGATCGGCGGCATCGAGCGCGGCTCGCAGCCCAACAGCGACGTCCAGCTCGGCGGCAGCGGCAACGACACCGCCTTGTGGCAGGGCGGCGACGGCAGTGACTCGTTCGACGGCGGCCCCGGCCGCCGCGACGCGCTGGTCTTCGGCACCATCGACCGCGACCCGACCACGAACGTACCGGTGCTCTCGCCGGTGAGCGGCCGCCACGCCCGCACCGGCCTGCCCAGCGCGAACGTGAGCGGCCAGGCCGGCTTCTGCACGCTCGACGCGGTCCAGGACCCGGCGACGCGCGGCTTCGACTTCCTGGTGCGCTTCTTCTCCAAGGCGACCGGCAACCTGCTGGTCACCGTGCGCGTGCGCGACGTCGAGCAGGTGTTCTGCACCGCGCCGGACTCGGCGGCGATCACCTTCGCCGACCTGACCCAGCCCAAGCCCGACTTCGTGGAGGTGTCCGCCGACGAGGTGCGGCGCCTCAACGAGGACGTGAGCCGCATGATCCGCTGAGCCCCGCAACCCCTCGGCGGAGAATGAGCGGGTCGTATCTCGCGAGAGATACGGCCCGCTCAGTCGTCCAGGCGCTTCGGGCGCGCGCCGTGCCGGACCGCACCGTCGACGGGTCCGTAGCCGAGCTCGTCGCCCGCGCGCGCCGCGCGCAGCAACAGCCCGCCGCGGCTCATGTCTCCGCGGCCCACGAAGTCGGGAGGGAAGACGAGTGACTTCCCGAACACCTCGACGAGCGGCGTGACGTACTTCGGCGTGGCGATGCTGCCCAGCAGGACCACCTCGCTGTCGGGGCCGAGCCGGGCGCGCAGCTCGTGGGCGGCGTCGCGCAGCGCGCGCAGGTAGCGGCCGCTCTCGGCGGAGATGCTGACCTGCGCGAAGCTGCGCAGGTCGCCCAGGCCGATGCGCGTCTCGGGCGCGAGCAAGCCGCGGCTCGAGGTGATCACCGATACCCCGGGCGCTCCGGCGGGCGGGCGCGCGAAGCGGCGCGCGTAGCTGAGCTTGCCGCGGAAATACAGCGCGGAGACGAAGCTGAACACCTCGCCCAGCTCGGCGCCCTCGTGGCGCAAGCGCAGCGCCAGCTCGAACGACGCGTCGCCGCGCAGCAAGAGCTTGCCGCGCTGCCCGGCGCAGCTCGCCGGCGAGAGCAGGAACACGCGCGCAGTCACACGCGCAGCGTCGCAGCATCGGGCGCGCCGCGCAACGACTAGAATGCCGGCGTGCAACTCCCGGTGCCCCCGCCGGTCCTGCCGATGCTCGCCAAGCGCGTGGCCCAGATCCCGAGCGGCCCCGGGCTGATCTTCGAGCCCAAGTGGGACGGCTTCCGCGTGCTCGTGTTCCGCGACGGGGAAGAGCTGTTCATCCAGAGCCGCGAGGAGCGGCCACTCGATCGCTACTTCCCCGAGCTGCGTGCCCCCCTGCTCGCGCAGCTCCCAGAGCGCTGCGTGCTCGACGGCGAGCTCGTGATCGCCTCCGAGGGCGGGCTCGACTTCGAGGCGCTGCAGCAGCGCCTGCACCCGGCCGCCTCGCGAGTCACGCTGCTCGCGAAAGAGACCCCGGCCTCGATCGTGTTCTTCGACCTGTTGTGCGAGGGCGACCGCGACCTGCGCGGCGTGCCGTTCCGCGCGCGGCGCGCGGCGCTCGAGCGGCTGCTGGCGCGCGCCGAGCCGCCGCTCCACCTGACTCCCGCGACCGAAGATCGGGCCATCGCCGCCGACTGGTTCCGGCGCTTCGAGGGCGCCGGGCTGGATGGAGTCATGGCGAAGCCCGAGTCGGGCAGGTACGAGCCCAACAAGCGGGTCATGTTCAAGGTGAAGCACGAGCGCGACTGCGACTGTGTGGTCGCCGGCTTCCGCTGGCACAAGAACGGGCGCGATCAGGCGATCGGGTCGCTCCTGCTCGGGCTGTTCGACGACGCCGGGGCACTCCAGCACGTGGGTGTGGCCTCGAGCTTCAGCGAGGCGAAGCGGCGCGAGCTGGTGGCGTTCCTCGCGCCGTACCGCAGCCAGGCGCTTGCCGACCACCCCTGGCGGGACTGGGCGGGTCCAGCCGACGAGAGCAGGCAGCGGCGTCCCGGCGCCAGGAGCCGCTGGAGCCGTGACAAGGACCTGTCGTGGGAGCCGCTGCGGCCGGAGCTCGTGGCCGAGGTCGCCTACGACCACATGCAGGGCACGCGCTTCCGGCACATCGCGCACTTCCGCCGCTGGCGGCCCGACAAGCCGCCGCGCGACTGCAGCTATGCGCAGCTCGAGGTCGTGCCGCCGCACGAGCTGGCGGAGATCTTCGCTTCGGGCGCCTGAGTCACGCGTCGCCGCCGCGCTTGCGCCGGGCCGAGCGCCACGCGCGCGTCGGGTCGTCGTCGGGGTCGGGGGTCTCCGGCGCCGGGCGCTCGGCCTCGGGCACGTGGCGCAGGTTCACGCGCACGCGCGTCCAGGTCGACGAGCGCCCGCGCATGGCGTCGACCAGCACGTCGTCGACGGCGAGTCTCTCCGCGACCCGCGGATGGCGCGCCTTCCAGCGTTCGAGCCCCGCCAGCGCAGCGGCCTTGTCGGGCGAGTTCGCGACCGTGACCAGCGGCAGCTTCACGCGCGCCGGCTTCGCCTTCGCGGCGCCCTTCTTCCGCGACGGAGCCACGCGCGGCGCCTCGCCCTCCATCTTGCGGAAGTGCGGCGGCCAGGGGGCGTCGCCCAGGCCGGCCGCCTCGTCGCGCGCCGCGAGCTCGAGCAGCGGCTCGAGTGACCCGGCCGCCCGGTCGATGCCCGCGTGCGGGTCACCCATCTTCGCCAGGCGCGCCGGCACCGTGAACACGGTGAAGTCCGCCGGCTCGCAGTCCGGCACCTCGGCCCAGGTGAGTGGCGTCGAGACACGCGCGTCGTCGAGCGGCCGCACCGAGTAGGCCGAGCAGGTCGTGCGGTCCTTGGCGTTCTGGTTGTAGTCGAGAAACACGCCGCGCCGCTCCTCCTTCCACCACTTCGAGGTGGCGAGCTGGGGCGCGCGCCGCTCGATCTCGCGCGCGAGCGCCAGCGCTGCCCGCCGGACTTCCCCGAAGGGCCAGCGGGGCGCGATGCGAACGTTGATGTGCATGCCGCGCGAGCCGCTGGTCTTCGGCCAGCCGATGAGCTGGTGGTCGTCGAGGAGTGACTTCACCTCAAGCGCTACGCGCCGCACGTCGGGCCAAGTGACTCCCGGCCCGGGGTC
>DATKAO010000142.1 GCA_035498015.1 Myxococcota bacterium | reverse complement strand
CGGGCGCGCCGGCCAGCCGCTCCAGCGTCTGGTCGCCGTGGATGTAGTCGACGCGCGCGGCCGGATGCGCGGCCAGCCAGCGGTCGAGCGCGGCCTGGAACACGGCCAGCGCGAGCGAGTCGCGCGGCCCGCGCAGCAGCGCCTCGCCCGAGCGCCCCGCTGCCACCCAGCTCAGCCGGTGAGTCACCGGACCGCCCTCGCTCAGGGCTGCGAGCTCCGCGGCCAGTGACTCGGCGCGCGCGCCGAACACCAGCCGGTGGATCGGCTCGAAGCGCAGGCCCGGATCGTGGATGTTCACGAGCTCCACCAGCGCCAAGCGCGCCAGATCGGTGGCGCGCGCGGCCGGGTCGAGCGTGCGCTTGCGCTCCTCCCACACCTGCTTCGCGGCCGCCAGCGAGTGATTCCCGTCGCCCACGGCGTACAGGAACGGGTCCTGGCCGCGCGCCAGCGCAGCCAGCGCGCGCGCGACGTTCGCGATCTCGCCCGGATCGGCGACGCCGAAGCCGCGCACGCGGCCCGACGCCGGCTCGAGCGCCGTGTCGTAGAGCGGCGCGCGGCCGCGCGCGCGCGCGGCCAGCGGCTCGATCACCGTGCGCTCCGGGTCGTCGATCAGCACCAGCACGTGCGGGAGCTCGAGCGCCGCGTTGCGGCGCACGCGCATCCGCGGCGGCAATCTCTCCTCGACCGTCGCCTCGGTGGCGCGCACGAGCGCGCGCGCACCCCGCCGCCAGTCGTAGCGCTCGAGGTCCAGCGCTACCAAAAGCCCGAGCCGCGAAGCCACGTGCGGTGTGGCCCGGTCGACCAGCACGAAGCCGCGCAGCGCGGGGGCGAACACGCCGCGCGCGAGATACTCGCGCATGCTGGCCTGGATGGCACTGACACGCGCGTCCTCGTCCGACGCGCCGAGCCAGACCTCGGGCAGGATCAGGCGCAGGGTCGAGGGCGCCGCGCCGACGCTCTCCTCACGCGCCTTCCAGTACTCGGGCTCGGAGGTGTACTGGTCGCACGCGACCACGGCCCAGCGCGCGAGGTCGACCCCGCGCGCCGGCAACAGGACCTCGGGCACGGCCAGTCCGACGGCCGCCAGCTCTTCCATCGGCGGCGCAGGGTAGCACGCGAAAGGTCACTGCACGCGCGCCGACTCCGCGCGTCTCTGACTCACCAGCGACGGCGCGCCGGCCAGGAACCAGAGCGCGATCGTGGCGTCGAACACCAGGCACCCGAACGACGACGTGGGCATGAACGGCCAGATCGGATTCCCGTACAGGTGGTGCAGCACGTCCCAGCCCGCGTGCATGAGCCAGCCGATCGCGATCCAGCGGTACGAGCCCAGCGCCAGGTAGCCGACGGCGGCGCCCGCCGCGGCGTACGCGAGCTCGAAGACGCCGAAGCCCCCGCTCATGTACACGCCGCTCGCGCCCGCGACGAGCACGGCGTTCAGGCTGCGGCGGGCGGGCTCGCACACGAACGACATGGCCAGCACGAACACCACGCCGGCGAGGGCCGGGGCGATCGCGTCGACAAGCTGGAGCGGTGGGGGCGTGTGCATCGGCGGTCTCCTCTGGCCGGATGCTACGGCCCGGGGCACAATCGACCAGTGGCTCAAAAGACAATCAACGCAGGAATCTCGCCACGCGCCCGGAGGGTGGCGGTGCTGGCCTTCGACGGCGTGGTGCTGGGGGACCTGGGCCCGCCGCTCGAGATCTTCGCGCGCGTGCGCGACCGCGGCGGGCGCGCCTGCTACGACGTGCGCGTGTGCAGCGCGGCCCCGAGCGTGCGCACCGAGCACGTGACGCTGCACGTGCCCTGGCGGCTCTCGATCTTGCAGCGCGCGCACACGGTGATCGTGCCGGGCGTGGAGGACGTCGCGAGCGAGATCCCGAAGTCAGTCACGCGCGCACTCGGGCGCGCGCTGGCGCGCGGCGCGCGCGTGGCCTCGATCTGCAGCGGCGCCTTCGTGCTGGCCGCGACCGGCGCGCTCGACGGCCTGCGCGCCACGACTCACTGGGCGACCGCGGCCGAGCTCGCGCGCCGCCACCCGAAGATCGAGGTCGACCCGAGCGTGCTCTACGTGGACAACGGCCGGATCCTGACCTCCGCCGGCGCGGCCGCCGGCCTCGACCTGTGCATCCACCTGATCCGCCGCGACTTCGGCGCTGCGGTCGCCGCCGAGGCCGCGCGCGCCGCGGTCATGCCGCTCGAGCGCGCCGGCGGCCAGTCACAGTTCATCGCCCACGAGTCACCCGCCGACGACGGCGGCTCGGTCGCGCCGCTGCTCGCCTGGCTCGAGCAGAATCTCGGCCAGGACCTGTCGCTCCCGGTCATGGCGCGCCGCGCCGGCATGAGCACGCGCACGCTCTCGCGCCGCTTTCGCGAGCAGGTCGGCGCCACGCCGGCCGCGTGGGTCGCGCGCGCGCGCGTGCGCCGCGCACAGCGCCTGCTCGAGACCACCCAGCTCTCGATGGAACGCCTGGCCGGCGAGGCCGGCTTCGCGTCGGCCGCCGTGCTGCGCGAGCACTTCGGCGCCGTCGTCGGCACGAGCCCGCTCGCGTACCGGAGATCGTTCGGAATCGCGTGACTCCGTGATAGCCTGTCGGGAACAGAGAGGTGACTGCATGAGGATTCACACATGGTTCGCCGTCGCCGGCCTGCTCGCGCTGTGCGCGTGCGCCTCGGCTCCCGAGGCGACGCACGTGCAGCCCTTCGGCGACAAATACATCGTGAACTATCAGTCGATGTTCGGCGCGGGAACGGCGCTCGAGGCGTCGGTCAAGGACGCGAATCAGTTCTGCGACGCGAAGGGCCTGCGCATGATGCCGCTCTCACACGACCGCGGCGTCCTGGTCTTCCGCTGCGTCAGCGCGGACCAGATCGGCAAGTCGCCCGACGTGTCGGCCGGGCCGCGCTGAGCCCGCCTGGTCCTCTACCCGGTGGGGGCACCAGGGCCGATGGCTCCCCGGGACGGGCTCGAACCGCCGACCTAGTGGTTAACAGCCACCCGCTCTACCGACTGAGCTACCGGGGAATGGGCGCCCAGTCTACGGATCCGCGGCGGGCGATCAAGAGCGTGCCCGTGCGATGCT
>DATKAO010000141.1 GCA_035498015.1 Myxococcota bacterium | reverse complement strand
CCCTGCTCGCGAGCGCGCCATGCCTTCTCATCGGCTGGACCCGGCGAATCCGTTGTGACCCTCCCCTTGCGCTAGTGCGGGCAGCTCGCCCCGCTGCACGGCAGCGGGCACAGCCCGCACTTCGGCCCCGCCGGAGAGCCGTTCAGGAGCTTGAAGCGGGCGGTGTCGGCGGCGTTGATGTTGTTCACGCCGTTCGTGTTCTGGCCGAGGTCGAGGTCGAACACCGCGCAGGCTCCCAGGTGCGACGAGCCACACGTCAACGTGCGGCGATCGTGGCCCGCCGACTGCTTGTACTGGGCCGTGTCGGCCGCGTTCACGTTCCCGCCCTGACTCGTGCCCGGGAAGTCCGCGTCGCACACGTTTCCGAACCCGTCCATGTCGTCGTCGCGCTGGCCGCCGGTGAGCGTGGCCCAAGGATTCTGAGTCAGGAACGTGCCGGGCACTCTCGGATTCGCAACCGCCAGGCAGTTGTCGCAGGCGTCACCCACACCATCGCCGTCGCCGTCGGCCTGATTGGAGTTGCCCACCAGAGGGCAGTTGTCCGAGCCATCGGTGACTCCGTCGGCGTCCATGTCTCCGCCGTCCCGCATGTCGGCCTCTGTCGGCGAGTTGCCCGGGAGCGAGAACCAGGGGCTGCCCGGGAAGAACGGGTTGTTCGGCGTGCGCAGGCGCGCTCGCCAGCGGCAGGGAGCCGCGACGGGACAGATCACTTGGGCGCCGACGTTCAGGCCCGAGAGCCCGGAGAGATAGTTCGCGGTGGAGACCAGGCCGGTGCCGTCGAAGGCCACGTTGAGGCGCTTCACCTCGAACTCGGCGTGCGCGAGCGCTCGGCCTGCGGGGTTCCGGAAGGTGCCTCCGGCGAAGAATGCGCTTCCCTCGAGCTCTGGCTGGGTCGCGCCCAGGAGCGCGATCGACTGGCTGCCGCTGGCTCGGCGTTGGAGCTCACGCCGGTGGGGCGCCGGTCCCCCGCCACCGAAGTGCACGAAGACCCCGCCGGTGTCTGCGTTGGTGGGGCTGTCGGCACCACCACCGCCGACGATCACGTCCGAGAATCCGTCGCCGTTGATGTCGAGGTCGAGGAAGACGTCGCGGCCGTAGTCGGAGTTGTCGCCCGGAGTGTCCACCAGATCGAGCACCGCCGTGGTCGACAGTCCGCCCGGCCCGCCGAGATACACGTGCGCGGCGCCGTCGGCGAAGGTTCCCGTGGTGTTCCACTGCGCGCCCACGACCAGGTCGCCGTAGCCGTCGCCGTTGACGTCGCCGCCGCCCCCGACCGCCGAGCCGAATCGGTCGTAGCCCGCCGGGCCCTCGATCGTGGTGGCCGGCGTCACGTGGATGCCCTCGTCGAAGCCCGTGAAGATGCGCACCACCCCCTGGTAGCCGCCGAGCGGCCCGGCCCACTCCGGCTCGCCCAGCGCCACGTCGGAGAATCCGTCGCCGTTCACGTCGCCCGCCGACGCCACGCTGACTCCGAAGTCACTCCCCGGCGCCAGCCCCATGAGGGTCACGGAAGCGGTTCCCGGCAATCCGCCAGGCTGCCCGAACCCCCCGGACTGTCCGAAGAACACCAGGCCCGCCAGCTCGCCGGCGGGGCCCACGTTGAGCGCTGCGACGATCACGTCCGAGAAGCCGTCGCCGTTGAGGTCGCCCGCAGAGGCGAGCTTGATCCCCGCGTGCTCGCCAGCGACCGTCCCGCCGTAGACCCACGCGGGCGTCGGGTTGACACCGATCGGTGTCGGCGCGCCGAAGAACAGGTAGACCTTGCCCGCCTGACTCGTGGGGCCGTTGTTCGCGTAGGGCGCGCTCACCAGGAAGTCGGCGTAGCCGTCGCCGTTCACGTCGCCCGCTCCGGCGACGGACCAGCCGAGCTGCGAGCCGGCGCCGTCGGGACCCTCGAAGGTGAAGCTCGGCGTGCCCGAGAGCCCGGTCGCCGAGCCGAGAAAGACCTGCACGCGCCCCACGTCGGCCACCGTCGTGCCCGTGGTGTGGTCGAACGTGGGCGCGCCCACGACCACGTCGTCGTAGCCGTCGCCGTTCAGGTCGTGCGCACCGGAGACACTCCAGCCCTGCTCCGCGCCGGCCTGCCCGCCGAGCCAGCCTGCCAGGACGGTCGACGTGGGCGCGCTGCAGGTGGTGGCGCAGGCCGCGCCGTACACCACGCGGAAGCGGCCCTCCTGACTGTTGTAGTTGTACTCGCCGACCACGTAGTCACTGAAGCCGTCGCCGTTCACGTCGCCGGCGGCGCCGAGCCCGTCGCTGTAGCCGGTGTTCGGCTCGCCGAAGGTCGCGTAGCCGAGCGCGGCCGACGTCGGGTAGCCGCCTCCGTTGTAGACCTGCACGGTCGTATTGCTGGCGGTGCCCGCGGCCATGGCAACCACGTCCGAGTAGCCGTCTCCGTTCAGATCGCCTCCGGTGGCCGCCCAGTAGACGGCGGCGCCCGGCGTCACCGTCCGTGTCTCGCTCGCCGTGGTGCTGGGCCCCGGCCCGCTCCGGCCGAAGTAGACCAGCATCTGGTTGGTGGCGTAGTTGCCGATCACGATGTCTGCGAGACCGTCCCCGTTGACGTCTCCTGCGGTCGCGACCGGGTCGGGGTCGAGCTGGTCGTGCGGCGACACCGTGAGATTGACCGCCCAGATCTGGGAGAGCCCGGTGCCGGTCGCCGAGCCCGCCAGCACCCGGTACTTCCCGGCGCCCTGCGCGACGAGATCCGCGTAGCCATCGCCGTTGGTGTCTCCGGCGCCGTCGAGCGCTCGGCCCAGGAACATGCTGGCTTGGTCCCCGGGCTGGAGGCGGTCGGCGTTCGAGGTGGTGCCCGACGGCCGCGTCTGGAACGCGCTCTGGCCCAGGTACACCAGCACGGCTCCCGATTGGGTGAGAGTCCCGGAGTAGCCGGGGTCTCCGACCGCGAGGTCGTCGAATCCATCGCCATTCACGTCGACCGTGGCCGCGAGCCCCTGGCCGAACAGGGCCGGACCCACGGCGCTCCACGAAGCGCTCGACTCACCGCCTCCCGAGAGCGAGGCGAAGGTCGCACTTCCCAGATACACGTAGACCGCGCCCGTGCCCGTGAGCTCTTGGAGCGGGCTTCCCACCACCAGATCAGCGATGCCGTCGCCGTTCAGATCGCCGCCCGAGATGGTGAATCCGAAGCTCGTCAGCGAGCCGAAGAGCGTGCAATCCGCGGTGGTCGTCGAAGCGGCGGCGAAGTTCGCCCTTCCGAACCAGACATAGACCACGCCAGTGGCGACGTGACCCGCGTGGATCGTCGTCTGCACCACCACCAGATCGTCGATGTGGTCGCCGTTCAGGTCGCCGACCGAGGTGGCGCGCGTGCCCAGGGCGGCCTGCCAATCGGGAGTCGTGTGCACCCCGGTGGCCGAGCCGAAGAAGACGGAGGTTTGGCCTCCGGACGCGACCACGAGGTCGCTGTAGCCGTCGCCGTTCAGATCACCCGCGGTGGAGACCTGTCCCACCTCGGCCGGGGGCGTTCCGGGAAAGCTCGCGCTGGGCGAGGTCGCCAGCCCGGCGCGCGCCTCGGCGGCGAACAGGAAGCCGAGCGACCAGAGACAAGCTGCAGCCCGAAGCCATGGTGCACTCACGACCGGGGTTCCTCCGAATGGATTCGGAGAGACATCCTAGGAGCGCACTCCCGACGGACGCCATGAGTAGTTGTGCCGCCGGCGCGACGATGAGATGCGTCTCACTCGGCCCTAGAGCGCCGCCTTGACCCCCTGCCCGATCCCGAGGTCGGCCATCATGGGCGTGAACTTCGAGCGCGGGATGCGCTCGGCGAAGCCCGCGCGCTCGAGCCGGTGGAAATACTCGGTGATCTGCTTGGCCTGCATGTTGCCGACCACTTTGATGCCCTCCTGGATCTGCTCGGGCTTGGTGCCCTTGCCGGCCAGGACGATCATGCACTCGGTGAGTGCGGCGTCGAACTGATTGATCGTGACGTTCTCGCCCTCGTCGAGCGCGCGGTGCAGCTGCTCCTTCTGCTCGGGCGCGTGGTCCATGATCCATTTCAGGTGCTGCATGCCGTAGCTCACGTGCCGGGCCTCGTCCTGCATCACCAGCTGGAAGATGCGCTTGTCGACCGGCGTGGGCGAGATGAACTCACTGAAGCGGAACATCGTGAGCACGTTGCCCTCGGCCAGCAGGTGCATGAAGGCCGAGGCCTCGCTGTAAGTGTCTCCGTCGAGGATCGCCTTCAGTGAGTGCTCGGTCTGGGGCAGCGCCTCCATCAGCCCGATGCCGCCGGCCAGCGCGCGCTTGCGGAACACCTCGGCGTGGCGCGCCTCGTCCATGGCCTGCGTGGCGATGAAGTGCTTCACCTCGCTGAACTGGTTGTTCATGCGCCACAGCCACTTCGCGGGCAGGTCGGTCGCGATCAGCTCGACTTCCGTGAAGAACGTGCACAGCTGCGCGAAGGCGATCTCGATCTCCTCGCTGCGCGGGTACTGGTCGAGGTCCTTCCAGGGCACGTCAGTGGTGGCGTCCCACTGGCGCGACATCGCCTCTTCGGTGAACGAGGCGACTTTGTAGGCCCACACGTCGGTCTTGCGGTTCAGCTCCGGCTCGAGGTCGGCCTGGTTCTCGGGCACGAAGGCCGCGCCGCGGGGTGCTGCGCCGCGCGGGCCGCGCGGCAGCTCGGGCAGGTCGTCGTAGCCGTAGCTGCCGTGGTTCAAGTCCATGTAGGTGAGACCGCGCTTCTTGTTCTCAGTGGCGAACTTGCGCGACTCGGTGCCGGCCTTCAGCCAGCCCAGGTCGAGGTTGCCCTTCTTGATGTCGCGCATACGCAGCGCGAGGTCGTCGTTGTAGCGATAGTCCGCGGAGCCGTAGTAACTCATGGTGAGTCTCCCTGGAGCATGCGGAGGAACGGAGTGAGCGCGCTGACTTCGCGCCGGTCGCCCAGACCCGCGGCGTCGCAGCGGCGGAAATACTCGGACGCCGTGCGGCGGTAGAACGCGGCCGCGGGCTCGAAGCCGCCCGACACGATCACCAGCGGCTCGATCAGCTCGGGCGCGCCCAGCGCCCCCACCAGCGCGTTCTCGCACAGGTCGAGGTGGTCGGCGAGCGCCTCGGCCTGGAGCGGCCGCGCGTGCAGGTGACTGCGCACGTGGTCGACGCCGTAGCTCACGAAGCGCGTGGCGTCCTGGGCGAGCTGCCCGCCCAGGTAGGCGTCGGCGGCGTTGCTGGCGTGCGCCGCCCAGTGTCTGCCGATGGCCTGCACCCAGGAGAACAAGAGCAGGTTCATGCTCACCGACGCCTCGGGATAGGTGTCGGACAGGAAGATCGACTTGAGCAGCTCGCCCAGCGGCCGGCTGTCGACGCCCAGCGACCCGCCGCCGTACAGCGCGCGCTTGCGGAACGCTTCGGCGATCCGCCCCGCGTCGAACATCTGCGCGCACAGGAGATACTTGATCTCGTGGAACTCCTGGTTCATGCGCCATTCCCAGGAGGCCGCGACGTCGCACGACACGAGCCCGATCGAGATCAGGCCGGTGGCGATCTGGCACAGCGCCAGCTCGTGGCGCTGGTCGTGCGCCGGTGTGTCGAGCGCGCTCCACGGCACGTCGCGCGCCGGCGCCCAGCGCCGCGACTTCGACTCTTCGAACAGGCTGGCCGCGACGTCCGCCCACACGTCGCTCTTGCGGTTCACGCGGTAGCCCAGCGACGGCAGGCCCGGCGGCATGAGCGAGCCGCGCGGCGCCATCGAGAAGTTGTGGCGAATCACTTCGGGCAGCTTGTCCGGCCCGTAGCCGCCCTGGTTGATGTCGTCCAGAGTGAGTCCGCGGCTGGGCTGGCTGGGCCGGAAGGCGGCGGGCTCGCCCACGCGCTTCATCCAGTCGAGCTCGAGCTGGCCCGAAATGGTGCGCAGGATCTTGGCCACGATCTCCGGGTCGGCCGCGTAGTCCTTGGGCGCGATGTAGGCCATACCTATGCTCCCGCGGGCACCCGACCCGCGGTCGGGAAGGTCACCTCCAAGTTCCGCGCCTGGTCGAAGAACTCCTGCAGGCTGGCCTGGAAGCGGTAGAACTTGTCGTTGCCCTCGGCGTCGTTCGACTCGAGCTTCATGCGGTCGCCCACGTGCGAGAGCGTATTCAGCGTGTGCGCCGGGTCGGCCCCGCCGTTCGCGATGATCGACGCCACCATCTCGCGCCACAGCTCGGGCGGCGCCTCGAGCACGAAGTCGAGGTCGCGCGAGTCACTCGCGCGGCTCACGCCCGTGCACTCGTAGACCTCGAAGGCGACCGCGAACAGCTCGTTGCCGATGCGCACGCCGAACGTCGTGTCGCAGTAGCCGAGCTTCTCGAACCGGGCCTTGTCGTCGAGCGTGCGCTGCTTTAGCGCCTGGAAGAACTCGAGTGACGGAAAGCGCACTGCCATGCGAAGTCTCCGGATCCCCCCGCACTGCGGAGCATAACGCAGCGGCTCAGGAGATTCTGCGCGTGGCTCGGCGCCCGGGCTTGAGCTCGTCGATCGCGCGCTGCGTGCGCGCGCACCAGGGCGGGCTGCGCAACGCAGTGTGCATGTCGTGCGCACGTTGGAAGTGCTCGAGCGCCGCACCGGTGCGGCCGCGCGCCGCAGCCAGCCAGCCCAGCGCCTGGGAAACGGAGCCGTAGTACTGAGAGGCGTTTCCCGACACCGCGCCGAGCGCGGCGTAAGGCGCGAGCTCGAGCTCGAGCGCTGCGGCGGCGATCGGCGCGCTCGCACGGAAGGTGACTTCGGCGCACACACACAGCGCAGGCAGCCGGCTCCAGTCGTAGGGCATCGCGGGGATGGCCTCGACGACCCTTCCGAGGCCGGCGAGCGCGGGCTCGATCTGGCCCGCCTGCGCATGCCCGAGCGCGCGCAGCGCCGTCACGAGCCACACGCGCGGGAAGCGCACGGCCAGGGCCTCGAGCGCCGGCAGCAGGAGGGCGGATCGGTCCTGCTCGAACGCGATCCAGAAGCGCTGACCCGCAGTGATCGCCAGGAAACCCAGGCTGCCGGAGCTGCGCGCGTACGCGTCGATGCGCTCGATCCGGGCCAGCGCGTCCGGCCAGCGCCCGTCGAGCATCGCGATCAGCGCCTCGAGCGAAGAGAGGACCGCGTCGCCGTAGCTCGAGGGGTGGTCCTGCACGAAGCTCCGGCACGCCTCGAGCGTGGCTTCGGCGCCGGCGCGCTCGCCCAGCTGCAGGTGCGCGCCGAACACCGCGGGCAGACACCGGAGCTCGAGCTCGAGGTCCTGGCAGCGCGACGCGAAGCGGCGGGTCTCCTCGACGCGAGCGAGCCACGCGCGTGGCTCGCGCGGGGCGAAGGTCGCGAAGTTCACGTCGTACAGGACCCGCGACAGAGTGAGTGGATCGCCGAGCCGGCGCGCGCGCTGCTCGGCCTCGCGCACCAGGGCCTGGGACTCGTCCGCGTGCTCGGGACCCGCCACGGCCAGCTCGGCCCCGAGCCGGCTGGCGACCCGCGCGTCGAGTGACTCGTCGTTCGCTGGAGCCTGCCGCGCCGCGCGCAGCCAGTTCAGCAGCGGCTCCTGCGCCTCGAGCGGGAACGGGCGGCCCGCGTAGGCGAGCGCGGAGCGCGCCAGCAAGTGCGAGTCACCCTCCAGCCGAGCGAGGCGCGCCGCGCGCTCCGAGTAGACGCGCGCCTCGGGCAGGCCCCGGGTCGCGATCAGGAGCTCGCTCTCCGAGAGCAACAGCTCCCCGATCTCGCGCGCGGGCGCGCCGGCGTGCTCGGCCAGGTCGATGGCCTGACGGTTCCAGTGGCGCGCATCGGCGAGCGCGTAGCGCCGCCGGGCCTCGTCCGCTGCCGCGCGCGCCCAGCGCAGCGCGCGCGCCGGCCCGGCGAGCGCGCGCGCGGCCACGAAGTGCCGCGCCAGCAGGAACGGATCGCTGACTCCGCGCCGTTCGAGCGCCTCTGCGATGCGCAGGTGCTGCTCGGCCAGGGCGCGCGCGTCGGAGCCCAGCTCCGCGTACAGCCCCTCGGCGAACAGCGGGTGACTGAAGCGGCGCCACTTGCGCGCCGCGGGCTCGAGCAGCCCTGCCGCGGTCGCCTCCTCGAGTGAGTGCGTCACCGTCCGCACCGCGATGCCCTCGGCCTCGGCCACGACCGCGGGATCGAACTCGAAGCCCACGGCGCTGGCCGCCGAGAGGACTGACCGGGTCTTCTCGCCCAGCGCCGCGCAGCGCCGCGCCACGAACTCCCGCAGGCCCAGCGACACGGTGCGCTCCAGCTCTGCGGGATCCCCGGCGTGCGCGTGGTCGCGCACGAAACGCGCCAGCTCGAGCGCGAACAACGGGTTCCCCTCGCTGCGCGCGCACAGCAGCTCACGCGCGTCGTCGCTCACGTCTGGCAGCTCGCGCGCCAGCAAGGTCCGGATCTCGTCCCGCTCGAGCCCCGGGACCGCCAGTGTCTGGGTCGCGCTGTCGGCCGCGAGCTCGGCCAGCTCGCGCAGCTTGCCTTCGCCGGTCAGTCCGCCGGCCGCGCGCACCGTCCCCACGATCCACACCCGCGCCCGGCGCAGCGCCGTGGCCACGAAGCGCAGCAGGATCGCCGTGTCGGCGTCGGCGGCGTGGAGATCGTCGAGCGCGACCAAGAGCGGCCGCTGCTCGCTTGCGCGGATCAACGCGCGAGTCACCTCTCGGAAGCGCTGGAAGCGCACGCCGTCTTCCGACACGAAGGAGTCACTCGAGCCGTCCGGCCGCAGCAGCTTCTCGAGGCCCAGGTCCGCACATGCCTCGAGCCAGGGCTGGAACGCCTCGCCCTCCGCGCCCGCGCGGCCCGCACCCGAGAGCACGCGGAAATCGCGCGCCTCCGCGCGCGCCTCGAGCTCGGCGAGCAGACGCGTCTTGCCGATGCCCGCGGGACCGTGGAGCAGCGTGACCGATCCGCGGCCCGAGAGCACCGCTTCCAGCGTCCGGTCGAGCGCCGAGAAGAGTGCGGCGCGACCCACGAACGCACGCGCGCCCGCCAGGTCCGCTTCGGTGGGTGCCGCAAAGCGCAGCCCCCGGCCCCGCAGTGTCTGGATCTGCGCCTGCCGGGCGCCGTCGTCGCCGATCGCCCGGCGCGCCTCTTTCAGCACCCGCCGGAGCGAGGCATCGGTCACCTGAACGTCCGGCCAGAGTCTTCGCCGGACCGCCGCCTCGGAGACGACCCGGCCCCGCTGCTCCACCAGGAGCAGCAGCAGGTCCAGGACGAGCGCCTGCACGGCCACGGGCCGGCCGCCCCGGCGCAGCTCCCGGGCCTCTCCATCCAGCTCGCAGTCGGCCCACGCGTACCGCATTCACGACCCACCGCCGTCACCCGGAGATCACGCGGAGATCACGCGGCGCCCTGCGGCCAGACGTGACACTGGCTCACCAGGGTGACTGGCCAGGCCATTGTGCCAGAGCGGTGCAAGGAGGCGAAGTTCGTGGAACTGGAGCAGGCCCGGGGCCTCTCGGACCGTGAGCTCGAAGTGGCGATCCTCCTGTCTCGCGGCCGGAGCGGCAAGGAGATCGCCTTCGCGACCGCGCTCTCTCCCAGCGCGGTCTCACGCGCCAGCCACGCCGCCGCGCGCAAGCTCGGGCTCGGCTCCCGGGTCGAGCTGGCGAGCGCCTTCGCCGGACTGACGGCCCCCGAGGACGCGCCCGCGCCAGCCCGGCATACACCCGATGACTTGCTCTCCCCGACCGAGCGCCAGGTGGCCGAGCTCGCGACCCGCGGCCGCACCGACGCCGAGATCGCCGCCGCCCGCCGCACCAGCCGCCGCACGGTCGCGAACCAGCTCCAGCACGTCTACCGCAAGCTCGGCGTGCACTCCCGCACCGAGCTCGCCTCGCGCCTGTCGGCCTGATCCCCGGCTCCAACGAAACGGGGTGACTGGCTCGCGCCAGTCACCCCGCCCGTTTCGGGCTGCACTTACTGACAGCTTCCCGTCGCACCCGCCTGGCAAGCGAGCGGGCAGGTCGGGCACTTCGGCCCGGCCGGGTGGTTCACCAGCAGCTTGAAGCGCTGCGTGTCGGCGGCGTTGATGTTGTTCACGCCGTCGGTGTTCTGGCCCAGGTTCAGGTCGAAGATCGCGCACCGCTCATTGTGACTGGTGCCGCACACGATCGTCGTGCGATCGGAGTTGACCGAGGCCTTGTACTGGTTGGTGTCTGCCGCGTTGACGTTCCCGCCCTGGCTGGTGCCGGGGAAGTCCGCGTCGCACACGTTCCCGTAGCCGTCGTGGTCGTCGTCGCGCTGGTCGCCGGTGACCGTGGCCCACGGGTTGTTGGTGAGGAACATCGAGGTCCCGCCCGGGACGCGCGGGTTGGGGACGTTCACGCAGTTGTCGCAGGCGTCGCCCACACCGTCGCCGTCGGAGTCGGCCTGGTCGTCGTTCGCGGTGAACGGGCAGTTGTCGCAGACGTTGCCGAACTGGTCGCCGTCGTTGTTCGCATTCGTCGGGTCGACGACCGCGGGACACAGGTCCGCGAGATCGGCGACGCCGTCGCCGTCGATGTCCGAGAACGGGTGCGTGTCCCACTCCGTCGGAGCGTTGCCGGGGACCGAGATCCACGGCGTGCGCGCGAAGAGCGGGCTGCGCGATACGAGCCGGGTGCGCCAGCGGCAGGTGGGAGCGAACTGCTCACAGCTCGCGGCGAAGCTCGTGGTGGTGCCGGCCGTGCCGGTGTCGATCGAAGGAGTGAGGGTCGTGCCCTGGCCGTTGAACGCGCCGACGCTGAACTTGGTCTCGGTCTCGGCGCGGACGGTCAGGCGGCCGGCGGGGCTGCGCGCGAGGCTGCGCGCGGAAAAGACCTGGCTCGTCGCCAGGAGAGCCAGCGGCTGTGACAGGTTGGGCGTGGCCATGCGTGGAATGCGCGGTTCTCCAGGGCCGCCGCCGCCGAGATAAAGGGCCACCGCGCCCGCGGTCGGGACGCTGTTGTGTGACGACGTGAACGCACTGGCCAGCACGTCTGCGAAGCCATCGCCGTTCAGGTCGAGGTTGTCATAGACGTCGCGGCCGAAGTCACCGCGGCCCGCGACCGGACTGTCCAGAGTTGCGGCTTCCGGAGTCACGACGCCCGTCGTCTTGTGGCCCAGGAACACGTGGACGCGGCCCTGGAACGAGGCGAACCACTGCTCGCCGACAACGATGTCGCTGATGCCGTCACCGTCCACGTCGCCGCCGCCGCCCACTCCGCTGCCGAAGCGGCTGTTGGGGTCGGGGCCGAGCAGCGTGGCCTGCGGGGTCGTGTTCGGGCTCGTGCCGCCGTAGAAGACGCGCGCGCGGCCCTGGTTCACGCCGAGCGGACCCGAGAACTCGGGCTCGCCCATGATCACGTCGGAGTAGGAGTCACCGTTCACGTCGCCCGCCGACGCCACGTTGATGTCGTTGTCGTCGCCGGTGCCGGTGCCGACCAGCGTCTCCCACGGGGTCGAGGCGAGGCCGTTCTTCTGGCCGAGATACACATAGGCCACCGGCTCGCCGTTGGGTCCGCCGTTGGGCGCGCCGATGATCACGTCGGAGTGACCGTCGCCGTTCACGTCGCCGGCGCTCGCGGCGTGGATGCCGAAGTGCTGGTTGGCGACCGTGCCCGAGAGGATCGAGACCGGGCCTCTCACGCTGCCGCTGTTCGTCCCGAGATACAGGTAGACGACCCCCGCGCCCGCCCCGCCGGTGCCCGACCCGAAGGGCGCGCTGACCAGCAGGTCCGCCAGACCATCGCCGTTCACGTCGCCCGCCGGGGCGACCACCCAGCCGAAGTTCTCGCCGCCGGCCGAGAGGAGGCCGTCGTCGGTCAGGGTGCGCGCCAGAGTCAGGGCCCCGGTGCTGCTGCCGAGATAGACCTGGACCTGGCCGGCGTCGGTCAGGGTCCGCCGCAGGATGGTGTCGTCCCAGAGCGGCGCGCCGACCGCGACGTCGCCGAAGCCGTCGCCGTTCACGTCTCCGATGCCCGCCACGCTGTAGCCCTGCTGAGCGCCGGCCTGGTTGAGCTCCGCCGTGCTCGGGATGATCGGAGTGAGTGGCAGCGTACAGTTCGGCGCGCAGGCGCTGCCGAGGAAGACCATGAAGCGGCCTTCGCCGGTCTCGCCGTCGCTGAACGAGGGCTCGCCGACGATGAAGTCACTGAAGCCGTCGCCGTTGATGTCACCTGCGGGACCGACGCCGAGCCCGAAGGCCGTGCTCGCCTGGCCGCCGGACTCGTCGTCGCCGAAGACCACGGGGAACGGCGTGGTCGTGGTCGGGTTGCCGCCGCCGGAGAACACGAGCAGCGAGGTCAGGTCCTGCGTGGCCCGGGTCGCGAAGCCGACCAAGTCGGCGAAGCCGTCGCCGTTCACGTCGCCTGCCGTCGCGGCGTCGACGCCGAAGGTCATGAAGCTGGTCCCTGCGTTGAGTGTCAGGTCGGGACCCGAAGGCAGAGGCGCGGTGCCCTTGCGGCCGAAGTGGACATCGACCCCACCCGGGGTGGAGCCGCTCGTTGCGCCGAAGCGCGCGATCACGAAGTCGGCGAGCCCGTCACCGTTCAAGTCACCCGCTGCGTTCGCAGAGCCGAAGCCGGGCGAGAAGGTTCCGGTCCAGATCTGCCCCAGCCCGGGCGCGACTCCGCTGCCGCCCGCCAGCAGGTCGGCTTTGCTGGCGCCGGGCTCGGTGACCAGGACGTCAGCGAAGCCATCGCCGTTCACGTCGCCCGCGATCTGCACGCGGGAGCCGAACCCGTGACCGGCGAGATTGCTCTCGATGAAGCGGTTGGCGTTGATGTAGTTGCCGTTGGTCGGGACCGTCCCCGTGGTGCCGCCCGGCATCTGGGAGAAATCGACGGCACCGAGATACAGGGCGAGCGCGCCTTCCTGGTTCTGGCCGTTGGAGTACTCGGGCGCGCCGATCACCAGGTCCGGGTAGCCATCGCCGTTCACGTCGGCCGTCGCCGAGACCGAGCTGCCGAAGGCTCCTCCGTTCGCGACGCCGATGCCGCCGATCCCCCGCGCGGTCCAATTGGTGGTGTCGGGAGCCAGAGACACGTGCAGGTTGCCCGGGTTCGTGTCGCCGCTCCACACGAACACCTCGCCCGTATCACTGCCGCTGGTCAACACATGCGGTGCACCGACGATCACGTCGTCGAGGCCGTCCTGGTTCAGGTCGCCGGAAGTCACCGCCGCGCCGAACTGGGCGGTTGCGGTGGTGTCTCCCTCCGCCGTCCAGTTGGCGTTCGACGTCGTTCCGGCCGGTCGCGTCGTGAACGGCACGTTGCCCGTCCAGATGAACACGCGGCCCACGTGGGCCAGCCCGTCGTCCACGCCGGTGTAGTGGAAGCCGGGGTCACCCACCATCACGTCGCCCAGGCCGTCGCCGTCGACGTCGCCGAAGCTCACCGATGTGCCGAAGGTCTCGTTGGCCGGTTGGTCGCTGGTGGCGGTCCACACGGGCGTGGTCGAGATGCCGTTCGCAGTACCGAGGTACAGGCGGACAGTGCCGCCGTGACCGTCGCCGGGCGAGCCGACGAGCAAGTCGGAGAAGCCGTCTCCGTTCACGTCACCGGCCGTGGTGACGGACGGCGTGCCGCCGGAAGGCAGATCGATCTGAGTGGGCGTCGTCGCCAGGCTGGCGACGGCGCGCGAGCCGAGCGCGAGACACAGTACCGCGCTGCTGGCGAGTGACTGGAGCCGACCGATCGACGAGTTCTGCATGATGGTCTCCCATTTGAAGATGACTGCAGGCTACGTCGCCTGACTCGCTGGCTCCATGAGTAGTTCTCGCATGAGTAGTTCTTGCATGTGTCTGAGTCACTCGTGAGCGGCCTCTCACCTTGGTGCCGAGGTGTGAAGCGCTTCACTGTGAAGCACTCCGCAGTCGCGCCTGGCGGCGCGGCATACAGTCGGGCCGAGATCGACCAGAGGGAGAGCGCGATGACGGACTGGATCTCGGTGGTCGAAGCGGCGTACCGGCTGGATCTCGATGTGACCGGCTGGACGGGACAGGTGCTCGAGGCGTGCGCGCCCGTCCTGGACACCGGCGCCCCGCTGGTCGCCTGTCACTTCCGGCGCGCCGGCTCGAGCTTCGAGATCGAGCAGCTCGTGACTCGGCCGCAGATCCCGGTCGAGGGCACGGTGCGCGGGATCCTGGGCTCCGAGGGCGCGCGCCTCGCGGGCGAGCTGGTGTTCCGGCGTGGCGCCGACTTCGCGGCCCTGTCGGAGCAGATTCCCGACCGGGCGGACTGCATCGAGGGCGCCTTCCGGCGGCTCACGCGCGGGCGCTTCGCAGACGGCCGCGGCGGCATCGCCCACTCGGGCGACGGCCGTGCGATGGCGATCGGCAGCGGGCTGCGCGAGCGCGCCGCGTCGGACCCGACCACGCGCGAGCGCTGGGCGCAGGTGGCCGGCCACCTGGGCGCGGGCCTGCGCCTGCTTCACGCGCTCTCTCCGGCCGAGTCCGAAGAGGCGGTGCTCGATGCGTCGGGGCGGGTGTGTCACGCGCGGGGGGCGGCCCGCTCGCCTTGTGCGCGCGACGCGCTGCGCCAGGCGGCGCAGCGCATCGACCGGGCGCGCACGCGCGCCGGCCGCAGTGACACGGACGGCGCGCTGGCGAGCTGGGAGACCCTGGTGGGCGGCCGCTGGTCGCTCCTCGACCGCTTCGAAGCCGACGGCCGGCGCTACCTCGTCGCGCGGCGCAACGACCCGGACGTGCCCAACCCGCGCGGTCTCTCGCGCTGCGAGGCGCAGGTGGCGGAGTTCCTGGCCACGGGTCACAGCGAGAAACAGATCGCCTACGCGCTGGGTATCTCGGCCAGCGCGGTGTCACGCCGCCTGCAGTCCGCGCTGCGCAAGCTCGGCCTGCGCTCGCGCGCCGAGCTCTCGGCGCTGTTCGCCGCGTTCGACGGCGGCCTCGAGGCGCGCGAGTGGCGGCTCGGCGGCCACGAGCTCCGCGTCGCTTCCTGTGCGCTCCCCTCCCCCCAGGCGCTCGGCGCGCTGTCACGCGCCGAGCGCGAGGTCGCAGGGCTCGTGAGTCACGGCTACAGCGACGCGCAGATCGCGGTCGAGCGCGGCGCCAGTGCGCGCACCGTGGAGAACCAGCTGCACGGGATCTACCGCAAGCTCGGCATCCACTCGCGCACGGAGCTGGCCGCGCGGCTCTCGGCCTGACGACGCCCCGCTAACAGCCTCCGTTCGCGCCCGGCGTGCACGCCAGCGGGCAGGTCGGGCACTTCGGACCCGCGGGTGAGCCGACCAGCAGCTTGTAGCGCGCTGTATCGGCAGCGTTGATGTTGTTCACGTTGTCGGTGTTCTGGCCCAGGTTCAAGTCGAAGATCGCGCACGGGGTCGTGTGATTGGTGCCGCACGTGTCCGTGGTCCGGTTCTGGTTGATCGAGGCCTTGAACTGCGCCGTGTCTGCGGCGTTCACGTTTCCGCCCTGGCTGGTGCCGGGGAAGTCGGCGTCGCACACGTTGCCGAAGCCGTCGTGATCGTCGTCGCGCTGCCCGCCCGTGAGCGTGGCCCACGGGTTCGCGGCCAGGAAGGTGGGCACGTCGGGCGAGACGCGCGGGTTGACGGCGTTCACGCACGAGTCACAGACGTCGCCGACACCGTCGCCGTCGGCGTCGGCCTGTGAGTCGTTCGCGATCGTCGGGCAGTTGTCGCACAGGTCGCCGAACAGGTCGCCGTCCTGGTTGGCCTGCGCCGGATCGGCCAGGGCCGGGCACAGATCGGCGAGCTCGGGCACACCGTCGTGATCGGAGTCGACGAAGGCGCGCACGCAGGTCTCGGTGGGCGTGGCGCCTGGCGGCGAGAACCACGGACTGTCCGGGAAGAGCGGCTGACCGCGTGCGTGGAGACGGATCCGGACATGGCAGCCCTGCGACACGGCGCAGCTGCCCGTGAGTGTGGTCGGTGTGCCGCCGAGGGCGCTCTTCACGAAGCCGGGCGCGACGCTCGTGCCCGTGCCGTCGAAGGGCTGGGCGGTCGGCTTCACCTCGATCTCGCCGCGCAGGTACGCGCGGCCTGCGGCGCTGCGCAGCAGGCCGGCGACCTGGAAGCTCGGCGCCTCGCCGGCGCGAACGGTGTGCCAGATCGGCAGCGGAATCCCGGTGAGTGTCTGGTCACGCGGCAAGAGCGGTGCGCCGCCGCCGAGCGAGCCCCCGAACGATCCGAGCACCGCGCCCACGTTGGAGAAGGTAATCAGGCCGATGCGCTGGTCGCGCGCGTAGCAGCCCATGAGCGCGTCGGCAAAGCCGTCGCCGTTCACGTCGAGGTTCAGCGCCACGTCGCGGCCGCAGTTCGAGTCGTCGCCGGACACGGAGGGAAGCTCGACGCCGCTCGAGGGCGAGATACCGCCCGGACCGCCCAGGAAGAGGTGCGCGCCGCCCGCGGCGAACACGCCCGAGGTCAGCCACTGCTCGCCGACGAGCAGGTCGCCGTAGCCATCGCCATCCGCGTCGCCGCCGCCACTGACTGCGCTGCCGAAGCGCGAGTTGTTGATCGTTCCCGTAAGGACGGTCGCAGCGGTCGTGCTCACGCCCCCGAAGCCGCCCAGGAACACACTCACCCGGCCCTGGTAGCTGCCGAGCGGCCCCGGCGCCTCGGCCTCGCCCAGCGCGACGTCGGAGTAACCGTCGCCGTTCACGTCGCCGGCCGAGCTCAGGCTGATGCCGTAATCGTCGCCGGCTGCGACCCCGAGCAAGGTCGCGGCAGGGCTCGCGCCCAGACCGGTCTTTCGCCCCTGATACACGTAGGCACCGACCTCGCCGCTGGGACCGATGAGAAGCCCGCCGACCAGGACGTCGGCGTAGCCGTCGCGGTTCACGTCGCCCGCGCTGGCCAGCCGGATCCCGAGGTGCTGCTGGTCGACCACGCCGGCCTGGGTCCACACCGGCGTCGGGTTGACACCGGTCGGTGTCGCAGCACCGAGGAACAGGTAGACCTTCCCCGCCTCGAACACGCCGTCCACCGGCTCGTAGGGCGCAGCGACCAGGAAGTCCGCGAGCCCGTCGCCGTTCACGTCGCCGGCATTGGCGACCATCCAGCCGAGCTGGTCGCTGGGCTCCGGCCCCTCGAAGGTGAAGCTCGGGGTCGCCGCGAGGCCGCTCGCGCTGCCGAGATACACCTGGACCCGGCCGGAGTCGGCTCCGGCTGCGCCGTCCCACAGCGGGGCGCCGACGACCACGTCGGAGTAGCCGTCGCCGTTCAGGTCTCCGCCGCCGGCGACGCTCCAGCCCTGGCTCGCGCCGGCCTGGTTGCTCTCCCACAAGTCGGCGGGCGAGCTCGGTATGCTCGGCCCGCAGCTCGGGCCGCACGCGCCGCCGTACACCGGCTCGAAGCGGCCCTCGTCGGTCTGCCCGTCGTCGTAGTTGGGCTGGCCGACCACGAAGTCGGAGAAGCCGTCGCCGTTGATGTCACCGGCGGCCGACAGGCCCAGGGCGAAGCCGGCGTTCGCCTGCGGGGGCTTGGACGAGAGCCTCGCGAAGCCGGTGACAGGGAACACGTAGCCGCCGCCGTGGTACACGGAGACCGTCGTGTTGGAAGCGGGCCAGGCGAGGTCGGCGAAGCCGTCGCCGTTCACGTCGCCGAGGCCGGAGACGAAGTGAGCGTAGAAGGCCGGGAACGGGCCCAAGCTCGCGCCTCCGACGGCGCGTGACTCGTCCGCCGTCGTGGCCGGGCTGGCCGCGCGTCTTCCGAAGTAGAGGCTCGCGGTCGAGGCCGTGGCCACGAGCACGTCGCCGAGTCCGTCGCCGTTCACGTCGCCCGCGCTCACGAGGGTATGGCCGAGGCCGACCGCACCGCTGCTCACGGTCCAGATCATGGGCAGCGCACCCGAGCCCGCGCCGGCGAAGATGCGCACGGTGCCGCTCAGGCCGGCCGTGATGATGTCCGCGTAGCCGTCGCCGTTCACGTCGCCTGCGGTCGAGACGGAGCCTCCCATCGACTCGTTCGGATCGCTGCCAGAGAGAAGCTGGTCGGGAACTTGCGAGCGACCTGCGAACGTCGCGCTGCCGAGAAACAGGCTGACGCCCCCCTGCTGGCTCGCTCCCGCGCCAATCACGCCGATCGCGAGATCGTCGAAGCCATCCCCGTTGACGTCGCCGGCGCTCGAGATCGCGATCGGCACGTTCTGGCCCATCACGGGGTCGAAGAAGCTGGCGTTCGCCGGGGTGCCGTCCGGGCTCGCTGCGAAGTTGTGCTGCCCGAGCCACACGTAGACTCCCATCTTGTTCGCGTCGTCGAGGCTGTCGCCGACCACGAGATCGGCGCAGCCGTCGTTGTTCAGATCGCCGCCGGTCGCGAGGCTCGAGCCGAAGAACTGGCCGTTCGCCGAGGTCGCCTGCCAGTCCGCCGTTGCCGGTGAGCCGGTCGGACGCGAGGCGATGTTCGACCCTCCGAGATACACGTAGACCGCGCCCGCAACTCCGCTGGTCCCGCTGGGTGCGCCGACCACGAGGTCATCGAAGCCGTCTCCGTCGAGATCGCCGGCAGCGGAGACCACGTCGCCGAAGGCGATGCCGGGGGGCGCGTCGATCTGCCAGTCGGGCGACGTGTGAGTGCCGGTCGCCGAGCCGAGAAACACCTGCACGTTCCAGCGGTGACCCACGACCAGGTCGCTGTAGCCGTCGCCGTTCAGGTCGCCCGCGCTGCTCACCGTGTACACGTCAGCGGCCGAGGCCGCGGTGGTCTCGCTCGCGGTGGTGGCGAGCGGGTCGACGGTGATGGGGTAGACGGCGCGGCGATCGTCGACGACGAGCGTGAGACTCTGATCCGACCGCACGAGCCGGGTCGGGAGATCCCGGCCGCGCGCATCCCAGGCCGCGAGATTCCCGAGCTGCACCCGGTCGGGGCAGGCGCTCCGGAGGGCCGTCGCCACGGAGAGCGCGAGCTCGAGCGGCGCGTCAGGGCCCGCGATCGCGCGCTCTAGCGTGAAGCCCTGCTCGATGCCCTGCGTCCGGTTCAGATACCACTCGGTGACTCCGCTCGCTCCGTAGCGGATCTCGGCACGGTCACCCGCTGCGTGCAGCTCCCCTGGGCCGGGAGACATGGCGTGCCCGCCCCGCCGCAGCGCCTCGAGCCGCAGCGCGAGCGAGGACTCGGCCGGGCTCGCGGCGCAAGTCGTGAGGACCACACCCTCGTTCGAGACTCGGGCCTGGAGCGCGCCGCTCTCCATGAGAGCCGGCTCATGAGAACTGACTGCCGCGCAGCCGGCGAGTGACAGCGCGACAACTGCCAACGACCGCTGGGTGACTCTCGAGGTCATGCCCGATCATGAGCCGGCCACCGATCGGCGCGCATCGGCCAAATGGACCATGCGCGGGGTAGGATGGGGCAGATGCTCGCGCCGATCCCCCACGACCATCTGGTGCTGGAGCTCTATCGACTGACCCAGGTCGTGCCGCCTCCGGAGTTCTGCGACGGCGCGCTCTGTCTCATGAAAGCCGCGTTGCCCTTCGACTCCGCGCTCTGGGCGAGCTTCGCCCCCACGCCCGCGGGGCCGCAAGGACAGTGGAGCCACTTGCACGAGATCCCCGCTGCGATGCTCGAGGAGTACGAGCGCGTGAAGCAGCACGACGTGGTGAACCAGAAGCTGATCTCGGGGCCGGGCCACACCGCGAACGTGGACCTCGAGCAGGCCGCGAGCGTGGCGCACCCCGACATCGTGGCGCACGCGCGCCGCTGGCGAATGGAGCACACGCTGGCCACGGCCCTGCTCGAGCCGGCCCTGGGCCTGTTCAGCCTCCTGTCACTCTACCGGGCGCATCGGAGCCGGCCCTTCAGCGAGGCCGAGCGCCAGCTGAAAGAGGTGCTC
The DNA here is from genome assembly GCA_035498015.1 of Myxococcota bacterium. NCBI lineage: Bacteria > Pseudomonadati > Myxococcota > Myxococcota bacterium. Next base: position 76,345 of record DATKAO010000141.1, on the reverse strand, counting down.
ATGCCGCACCTGGTCGCCGCGTGGCACATGAACGCGATCCACTTTCTCGCAGCGCCTCCGGGGCCGGGCAGGTCACTGCCGCGCGCGAGGGCGCGCATCGATCGCTTCGGTCACATCTACAATGCCGAGCCCGGGCTGGCGGCGCTCTTGCGACGCGAGTACCAGCACTGGCAGGGCCCCTCGCTGCCGAAAGCCCTGCTGACTGCGCTGGCCGGCTCCGGCGAGCACAACGGCGAGCAGCTCGTGACCTCGCTCGTGCGCGCGCTGGAGGACGGCACTTTCGTGGTGTGCGTGCGGCCGCGGGCCCGGGCCGACGGCCTGTCGCAGCGCGAGCTCGAGGTCGCTCGCGCGTTCGCGTCGGGGCTGAGTCACAAGGAGATCGCCGAGTCCCTGGGCACCTCGCCGGCGACGGTTCGCAGTCAGATCCGCGCCGCCTACGAGAAGCTGGGCATCTCGAGCAAGGTCGAGCTGCTGCGCCAGGTCGACGAGCTCGGCTGAGGCGCGGTCACTCGAGACCGTCCGCGCAGACCTCCGAGCTCTGGGGAGCGAGCGAGAACTCGACGTGCCCCAGCGCGACGGGCGCGGCGTCATCTCCACCCAGCACGTCGAGCCAGGCCGTGCAGGCGCCCAGCTGGGAGCTCTTCGGGGCACGCACGGAGTCCACGAACACCGCCCAGCCGCCCGCGGGCAGTTCGAGATCGTCGCGCTCGATGCGCTCCCAGACGATCTTCGTCCCGTCCGCGCAGCGCGCGCCCCAAGCTCCGCTCCGCACGCGCGTCGGCCGGGCGGAGTGACTCTCGACCAGGACGCGCACGCTCGCTGCGCCGGGAGCGCAGCCGGCTTCGACCACCGCGCGCAGCGTGACGTCTGCAGCAGCGACCCGCGCCGGCGGCAACTCCTGCACACGGGGTCCGATGACCAGGGTGGAGTGCCCGGTCTGCACCGTGGGCGGCTTCAACGGCGCTCCCACATCGGAGAGCACGCTCAGAGCCAGCTCGCACGGCAACTTCCCGCGCGCTTCGAGCAGCGTCACCGCGCGGTGACTCCAGCTCCGCGCGGCGATCCTCCCGCCGACCGCCACCCGTCCGCAGCCAGTCTCTTTTTTCTCCGTGTGGAACTCGAAGAACACCGCATGGTCGGTCTGATTCCAGACCAGGAGGTTCAGCTCGGGCACGTCCTGGAGCCAGCGGACCCGCCACTCCCAGCGAATCAGTGACTCGGCGCCGCCGGGCGGAGGCTCGGCGCGAACGAGCCCGGCGAGCCCGACCCAGGCCGCGATCAGCCAGATCCGACTCACCCTTCGAACGAGCCGTGCCTGCCCGCACCCTTTGCGAAGCGGGTGGCGCCCGCGAGCGTCTCGCCGGAGCGGATCACCTCGACGCCGAGCTCGGTCTCCAGCCGCAGCGCCTGGTCGAGCGGCAGCTCCCACTGGCGGTAGGCCGACATCCGGTCGCTGCGCATGCAGCGCTGTGGGAAGTCTGCGAGCTGGCGCGCGAGCGCCTTGGCCTCGTCGAGCGCGCGGCCTTTCGGCACCACGCGGTTGGCGAGACCCATCGCGCGCGCCTCGTCGCCGGAGACGCCGCGGCCGGTCAGGATCAGGTCGAGCGCGTGTGACTGGCCGATCAGCCGGGTGAGTCGGATCGTGCCGCCGTCGATCAGCGGCACGCCCCAGCGCCGGCAGTAGACGCCGAACACCGCGTCCTCGGCCGCCACGCGCAGGTCGCACCACAGCGCGAGCTCGAGCCCGCCCGCGACCGCGAAGCCCTCGACGGCCGCGATCACCGGCTTCGAGAGCAGCATGCGCGAGGGGCCCATCGGGCCGTCGCCGTCGAGCCGCACGGCGTTGCCGCGGCCCTCGCTGACTCCCTTCAGGTCCGCGCCGGCGCAGAAAAAGCCGCCGCGTCCGGTCAGGATCGCGACGGCGAGTGACTCGTCGGCCTCGAAGCGCCGGAACGCGGCCGCCAGCTCCGCCGCGGTGGGGCCGTCGACGCAGTTGCGCACGGCGGGCCGGTCGATCGACACGATCGCGGTCGGGCCTTCGGTCTCGTAGACGACGGTGCTCATGTCTTCTTCTCCTCTTGCTTGCGCGAGCCGTAGTCGCCGAACGGATCGTCGCGGTCGCGCACGGCCTGGCGGAAGCCGACCTCGCGCGCGCGAGTCACGAAGTCGAGCCCCTCCTGGGTGTGCCGGGCGATGCCGTCGAACAGCGTGCCCAGCGTGCGGCTCGACGCCAGGCCCATGTTCTCGGCGGTCTGGTTGCACAAGAGCTTCAGCATGACCAGCTGCGTGGTCGGCACCTGCGCCATGCGCCGGGCGAGCGCCAGAGAGTGACTCGCGAGCTCGGCGTCGGGCACGGCCTCGAGGATCAGACCGATCTCCGCGGCCTTGCGCGCCGGGATCTCGTCGCCGGTCAGCATGTAGCGCTTCGCGCGCTCGAGCCCCATGCGATACACCCACATCGCGGTCGTGGGCGTGCCCCAGACACGCGAGGGCGGATAGCCGAACTTCGCGCCCTCGCCCGCCACGATCAGGTCCGCGCACAACACCAGGTCGGTGCCGCCGCCCACGCACCAGCCCTGCACGGCGGCGATCGTGGGTTTCGCGGCGTACCAGAGCTTCATGTAAGTCGCCACGAAGCGGCCCATCATGCGCAGATCCGCCACGGAATCCCAGACACGTGGACGGCGCCTGTCTGGCGCCTTTCCGTCCGACTGTCCGGAGCGCCGGTCTGGCGCCTTTCCGTCCGACTGCCCGGAGCGCCGGTCTGGCGCCCTTCCTTCTCCGTCCGACTCCGATGCCTGGGCCGCGGTCGACCAGTCGAGGCCGTAGCCGGCGCAGAACGCCGGCCCTTCGGCACGCAGCAGGATCACGTGCGCCTCGGGCGCGGCGTCGCCCGCGTCGATCGCCGCCGCCAGCTCGTCGCGCAGCTCGGGCGTGATGGTGTTGTATTCGGCGGCGCGCGTGAGCGTGATGGCGAAGACGCCGTCGTCGAGGTCGGTGCGCAGTGTCTTTCCGATCATGGCGGACTCCCGTCGCGCGGGGCGAAGATGGGCTCGAAGAGCGGCTCCACGAGACCCACGCCCGCCCGCGACAGGTGGTCGTCGTCCCAGTACAGCGCCGCGCCGTCGCGCACGACGTCGCACAGCCGCTCGCCGCATAGTCTCTCATGCGGCAGCACGACGTGTACGCCGGGTGACTCGCGCAGCCGCGCCAGGATCGCCAGCACCTCGTGCTGGCGCGCTTCGAACTCGGTGAGCGCGGGCGCCGGGTCCACGCTCCGGCCCAGCATGCGCGCGCGCGCCAGCACGAGCGGCACCTCGAGCCCGACCTCGGGCACGGGCCCGATCACCCAGACGCGGTGGCCGCTCTTGGCCAGAAAGGCCGCGGTGTGCTCGAGCATGCCTCCCAGGAGCTCGGCGCGGTCCTGAGTGGCGTTCGCGCCGATCATCTCGAGCGGCGCGCGCACGCGCTCCTGGCCGAAACCGCGGCCCTCGAAGTACAGCGCCCAGCGCCCGGCCATGATCACGTCGGCGAGCCCCGGGTCCGCGCGCAGCGCCTCGAGCACGCGGTCGTTGGCCGTGGCGCAGGTGTTGGCGCGCACGACCTTGCGGTCCAGCACGAACGGCGGACAGCCGCCGCCGGCGGCGAGGTGACCGCGGCGCCCGGCCTTGCGCGCGAGTGAGTCGATCGCCTCGGCGAACATGCAGGCGTGCGAGTCGCCCCAGACCACGAAGCTGGCGTCGGGCGCAGCCGGGTCGCCGAGCTCGCGCGCCCACAGCTCGGGGCCGTGCGTGCTGCGGTGGAAGTTGCACCACGCGAGCAGCCCGTCGCGCTCGTCCTTGGTGGCGACCAGCGCGCGCACCGTCTCGTCCACGCGCCCGGGCAGACCGTGAGTCGCGGCGAGCGCGAGGGCGGCCGCGGCGGTCGCCAGCGACACGCCGAGCGCGCCGCGGAAGAGTGACTGACGCCCGATCCGGCTGCGCGCGCCGCGGAACGGCCGCTCCACGAAGCGCCACGAGGCCGCGGCGACCGCGACCGAGACGGCGAGCACCACGCACGCCTCCGGCGGCGTGAGCGCGCGCGCCGGCACGTACGAGGCGTAGACCAGGAGCGGCCAGTGCCAGAGATACAGCGAGTACGAGATCAGCCCCACGAACACCGCCGGCCCGGTCGAGAGCAGTCGCCCCACCATGCTCTCGCCGGCGCCGCCCGCCCACAGGATCGCCGTCGCCCCCAGACACGGCGCCAGCGCACTGACTCCCGGGAACTTCGTGTCGTCGCTGTAGCTCGCCACCGCGTACGCGATCGCCAGGAGTCCCGCGGCCGCCAGCGCCTCGCGCGCCGCCCGAGCGCGCAGCGGAGCGAGCGCGCCCAGCGCGAGCAGGCTGCCCAGCCCGAGCTCCCAGGCGCGCGTGGGCGCCAGGAAGAAGTCGGCGTCGCGGAAGTTGTTCGTGCCCACCACGCACACCGCGAACGAGACCAGCACCGTGATCAGCGTGGCCGCGATGTAGCGCCCACCGAGCCGCCGGCGCGCGAACAAGAGCAGCCCCGGAAACACGATGTAGAACTGCTCCTCGACCGCGAGTGACCAGGTGTGGAGCAGCGGCTTGGACCACGACGGCGCGGCGAAGTAACCCGCCTCGGCCAGGAAGTGGAAGTTCGCGGCGAACAGCACGGTCGCGAGCGTGCTCTTCGCCAACGCCACCAGGTCGTCGGGCAGGAGCAGCACGCAGCCGGCCGCGAGCACGGCGAGCAGCACCGCGAACAGCGCCGGGAAGATGCGCCGCACGCGCCGCTCGTAGAACGCCAGCACCGAGAACGCGCCGCGCTCGATCTCGGCCAAAAGGATCTGCGTGATCAGATAGCCCGAGATCACGAAGAACACGTCGACGCCCACGAAGCCGCCGCCGAAGCCGGGCAGCCGCGCGTGGTAGAACGCGACGGAGAGCACCGCCACCGCGCGCAGGCCGTCGATGTCGCGGCGGTAGCCCAGTGAGTGGCCCGCGGCCGCCGCGTTCGAGCTCCCCGACATCGCGGGGGAATCTACTGCGCGATATCCTGCTCGCCCGTGGGGGAACCGCGCGCACGCCGCCGCCGCCCGACTGCCGTGGGGTGCCTTGCGCTCGCGCTGCTGTGCGGCTGCGGGGCTGAGCCGCGGCGCGTGGTCTCGCTCTCGCCCTCCACCACGCGCGTGGCCGAGGCGCTGGGGCTGGCCGACCGGCTCGAGTCACTCGACCCCAACACGCCCAAGGCGATCGAGCGCGCCTTCACGAGCGGCGCGAACCTGGCGATCGCAGGCCCCGACTTCCGCGACCTGGGCGCCGCCTTCGCCGCGCGCGGCATCCAGGTGCGCCGCTTCACGCCCGAGAGCACCGAAGACGTGCTGTCGGCCTACACCGAGATCGCGAGCGTGCTAGGCAAGCCCAAGGCCGCCGCCGCGCTCATCCAGCGCGTGAACGACGAGATCGCGTCGGGCCGGAGCGCGCAGCCGACGCGCGTGGCCCTGGTGGTGTCGCGCGCGCCTCTGTCGGTCGTGGGCGGGGACGCGTTCCTGTCGAAGCTCCTGGGCTGGGCGGGCGTGGAGAACGCCTTCGGCGATCGGAAGGGCGTGGTCGTGACTCTGACCCCGGCAGCGCTCCAGGCCGGCAACGCCGCGCGAGTGATCGACGTGGCCCGGCCCGTGCTGGGCGACGCCTGGGTCGACCCGGTGGGCACGGCGCGCGCGCTGCAGAACGTGGTCAGCGCGGACTAGGCGGCGCGGCGCGCGACGAAGCCCCAGTTCTGGCACAGCGGCCCGAACACGCGGCCGAGCGCCGCGTCGGTCGCGTCGTACCAGTGGGCGAAGCGGCGCGAGGTGGCCAGTGACTCGCCCAGGTTGTGCAGCGTGTTGCGCGGCAGGAAGCCGTAGCGCTCCACGTGCGAGAGCTCGAGCCCCGCCTCGCGCACCAGCCGCAGCACGTCGGCGCGGTCGAAGCGGTAGGGGTGGTGGTGCTTGCCCCGGCGCAAGGACGCCGCGGCTTCGATCCAGCTGGTCCGGTTCGGGAAGTGCACGCACACGAACACCCCGCCCGGGCGCAGCACGCGCTGGATCTCCCGCAAGCTTCCCGACTCACTTCCGCCGGTCTGGCGCACGTGCTCGAGCACGCCGATCGAGGCCACCGCGTCGAACGAGGCGTCGGCGTAGGGGAGCTTCACCGGCTCGGCGGGGCTGCCGGCGGTGAACTCGTAGGCGGGGTCGTCGAGCCACGACCCGAAATCGAACGGGTGGAACGAGTAGCCCGCGGCTCTGTAGCCGGCGCGCGCCAGGAAGTACGAGAAGTGACCGCCCGCCGCGCCCCAGTCGAGCACGCGCGCGCCCGGCGGCACGAAGCGCCGGAACAACCGATACACGCGCAGATACTGGTGCGCGCCCGCCCGGCTCTGGAACTTCGCGAGCGGGCGCGCGCGGCCAGAGCGGTTCAGGTCGACCAGGGCGTCGAGGATCTGCTCGTCGTCGGCCGGAGTCACTCGGCGGCGGGTCGCCAGTTGCCGTGGAAGCCGAACGGCACGCGCGTGGGCAGCTGGATCGTGGCCAGCGGGTCCTTCTCGACGTTCTCGGCGTCGAGCACGAGCAGGTCGCTCGAGCGCGTGTCCTCGCGGTACACGATCGCGAGCAGCACGCCCTCGCCTTCGGGCGCATTCGGGCGCGAGGGCACGAACACCGGCTCGCCGGTGTAGCTGCCCTCGCGCAGCTGGTGCACGGAGCGGCTGCCGGTGCGCACGTTGTAGTGGAGGATCGCGTCGAAGCCGAGAATGTCGCGCTCCGCGCGCGTCGACCCCGCGGAGTAGCCGTGTGCATAGGGCAGCCCCGTGTAGCGCTCGTCGAGCCGCGGGAACTCCATGGTCAGGTCGTCGAGCGGCTCGGTGCGCGCCTGGCCGCGCGCCAGGTCGATCGTGAAGCGCGCGAAGTTCGCCGGCCCCTGGTCCGGCACGCCGAACAGCGGCAGCACCGGGAAGCGCGCGACCTCGGCGATCACGCGCGAGCCCTCCGTGTGCGCGTTCATCGGATGGAACACGTAGCACGGGTCGGTCTGGAACCAGCGCAGGTCCTTGGCCTCGCCGTTGCGCGGCATGACTCCGAGCATCGTCCCGCGCTCGGGCTGCCACGACATGACGTTGCCCCCGTTGGCCATCGCCGCCAGGTCGAACACGACCGGAAACACCGGGAAGACCACGTGTTCGGCCGTAGTGATGAAGTCGTGCATCATGCTCGGCCAGGGCACGTCGAGCTCGACGCTCTTCACGAGCTTCCCTTTGCTGTCGACCACGTTGTAGACGAGATACGGCTCGACCGGGCTGTAGCCGAACATCAGCATCTCGCCCGTGCGCGGGTCGAACTTCGGGTGCGCGGTCATGATGCCGCTGGGATGATTGCGGCGAGTCAGCCGTCCCGCGAAGTCCCAGGTGCCGCGCGTCTCGAGCGTCACGGGGTCGAGCTCGGTCGGCAAGCCCGCCTCCCACAGCGCCAGAAGCCGGCCGGCGTGCCACACGATGTTGGTGTTCGCGGTGTTGCCCGAGATGCCCTCGACGCGCGGGTCGTTGTTGCCCGGGTCGGTGATTCCGCCGAACAGCGCCTCGCCCGCGGCGCGCTCCGCCTTCCAGCGCTCGGTGCGCACCCAGCGATTCTTGTACGAGACCCGGCCGTTCTCGAAGAAGAAGCCGTGGATCATGCCGTCGCCCGAGAACCAGTGGTAGCGCCCGCGCGGCGCGAATTGCGGGTTGGCGCCGTTTCGGTACAGCGTGCCTTCGAGACAGCGAGGAATCTCGCCGTAGACCACCAGATCGTTCGCGTCGGCCTCGAAGGACAGCGGCGCGAAGTTGCCCTCGAGATACGGGTCACTCGGGAATGGACGGGACATCAGGACTCCTTCGCAGGGCAGAGAGGAATGTCTCCGAGCTCTCCGAGATGCTCCCCCGCCCATGCGGGAGACTCATCCGGCACGACACCACAGATCTTCGGAGCGATCCCGCAGAAGATGCGGTCGCCCCGTTTCACGCTCACCTCCGCGGGGCTGCACCCGTGAAAATAGTCTATCGGGACGAGCGGGAGCCACACGACGTAGCGCCACTCGACCACGGGGTCGATGCGAAAGCGTCCGTCCTGGCCGCTCTGTGCCGAGTAGAGCGCGTCCCCGGCCCGAAGCTCGATGTCCGCTCCGGAGATCGGCACCCGGTGCTCGTCGACGATCCTCCCGGTCAACCCCGGCTGCACCGCGACGCGGTGCGGGATCGGGAGCGGCAGGCACCCGGTCAGTGCTGGAACGAACGCGAGCAGCGCCCGCCGGGTCACTTACCCAGGTGCTTGGCGAAGAACGCCTTCAGCGTGGTCCAGGCGTCGGACGCCGCCTTCTCGTTGTAGCTCGCGCGGTCGTTGCAGAAGAAGCCATGATCGGCGCCGGGATACACCTCGATCTTGTAGTCCTTCCCGAGCTCCGCAAGACGCGCGTCGATGGCCTTCACCTGGTTCTGCGGGATGTGCGCGTCGAGCGCGCCGAAGAAGAACTGCATGGGCGCGCGGATCGACTCGGCCCGGGGCAGGAGCTGCACGGTGCCGCCGCCGTAGAACGGCGCCGCGGCGGCGATCCGGTCGGGCAGCGCGCACGCGGCCAGGAACGCGATGCGCCCGCCCATGCAGAAGCCGGTGATTCCCGCCTTCGCACCCGACACCTGGGGCCGCGCGGCCAGGAAGTCGAGCGACGCGCGCAGGTCGGCGACCAGCCCCTCTTCCTTCAGGCGCATGGCGTACTCGATCGCCTTGGGGATCTGGTCGTAGGGAATCACGACCCCCTTGGCGTCGCGGTAGAAGAGATCGGGCGCGAGCGCGACGTAGCCCTCGGCGGCAATGCGGCGCGTGACGTCGGCGATGTGGCCGTTCACGCCGAAGATCTCCTGGATCACGAGCACCGCGGGATAGCGGCCGGGCGCGGTGGGCTCCGCGAGGTAGACGGGCAGTGAGCCGTCGGGCGTCTTCACCTGGGCCTGCTCGGTTCGGATCTCCATGGCCAGAGCATACCCCGCGCGCGTGCTAGGCTGCGCGCCGTGCCGGCCCCCGAGTTCGTGTTCGCGCCCGACGGCGACGGCTTCGTGCCCACGGAGCTCGCGCGCGGGCCGTGGTATCCGAACACCCAGCACGGGAGCCCCATGTTGGGCCTTCTGGCGCGCGCCGTGGAGCGCGTGCCCGCGGAGCGCGAGTCACAGATCACCCGGCTCACCGTCGACCTGATGCGCGCGGCGCCGTTGGCGCGCGTGGAGACGCGGGCGCGGGTGGTGCGCAGCGGCGGGTCGGTCGACGTGCTCGAGGCGGAGCTGTGCGCGGGCGGCGAGGTGTTCGCGCGCGCCAGCGCCCTGCGTTTCCGCGTCGCGACCGTGCGGGTGCCCGAGGAGCTCTCGCCCGAGCGCCCGCCCGCCCTGCCCGCGACGGCCATGCGCTTCCCCTGGAGTGACTCGCGCGGCGACGCCGAGAACCCGCTGCAGCGCGTGCTCGAGATGCGGCCCGTGCCCGGCTTCGAGTCACCGACCGCCTGGCTGCGACTGCGCGTGCCGCTGGTCGCGGGCGAGGCCAACTCGCCGCTGGTGCGCGTGGCCTTCGTCTCCGACATGACCTACTCGGTGCCGCTCATGCGCATGGCGAGCCGCGACATGAAGGGGATGGCCGCCCGCCCGTTCGTGGCGATCAACCCCGATACTACGCTGAACCTGCACCGCCCCGCGCTGGGCGAGTGGATCTGCCTCGACGCGCGCGCGACCTACGTCGACAACGGCTCGGGCACCGCACACGCGCGGCTGCTCGACGAACGCGGCCCGATCGGCCACTCCTCGCAGTCACTCCTGGTGCGCGGCCTCGAGGCGCGGCCCGAGAGCTGGAAGAAGTACGGCGAGCGCTAGCGCCCCGTGGTCTTCAGCTTGGTCGTGTCGTAGTACTTGCGGCTCTCGGTGATGTCGAACTCCATGGCGTTCATGCCGTCGAACTGACCCAGGTTCGAGTTGCCGCTCTGCACGTTGACGATCATGACCGAGGTGCCGAGCAGCACCTGCCGGCCCTTGTTCTCGGGGATGCCCGAGCTCTCGCTCCAGCGGCCGACGCCGCCGATCAGCTTGTAGACCTTGCCGGCGCGGTCGTAGGCCACGGCCAGGCCGGGCGACATGGTCTCTTTGTCGTACCAGATCTTCTTGCGGCTGTAGGGGTGGCCTTCCTGCTTGGGGATGTCGTCGAGCTCGAACGACGCCCGCTTCTGCCACGACTCACCCACCATGGGCATGACCCCGTACGGGTCGAAGCGGCAGGCGCGCCACTCCTCGTCGGTGCCGAGCCGCACCATCTGCCTGGCCGAGATCGCGCCCGAGGCCTTCGGGAAGCAGGTGCGCGCGCTGTCGGGGACGGACAAGAGCGTGCTCTCGCCCTTGAACTCCCACGAGTGGTCCCAGACGTAGCCCGAGAAGCAGTAGAAGTCCTCGAGCGTGAACTCGGTGCCGAGCAGCGAGTCACTCTTCTGCGTGGCCGCGATGCGGCGCACGCGGCGCAGCGCCGGGATGTACGCCCAGGTGTCGTCGTCCTTGCCGTCGCGGTAGCGGTAGAGCAGGAACATCGTGCCGCGCAGGTCGAAGGGTGACTTCACGTCGAAATACTCGGCCCACTCCACGTTGGTGCCCTTCTCGAGCTCGGTCGTCTCGGGCAGGAGGTCGGCGCGCGCGCTGAAGTAGGTGCGGCGGTACTCGCCCTGCGAGAGCCGCCACTGCTCGCGCCCCTTGTTGCGCAGGTTCGCGAAGCCCCAGTGCGGCAGGTTGAAGCCCGAGCCGCCCTGCCAGCGGTAGTTCACGTCCCAGGCCAGCTTGAGCGCGAACTGCGGGTCGTCGGGCGTGAGGTCGCACCGGTGATGGGTGGCCTGCTTCGCCCACTCCGAGTACGGGAACGGCTGACCCGCGCTGTAGTTCTTGAGCGTGCCCTTCTCGTCGAGCGTCGCCTGACACGCGAACTGCACGGTCGCTTCGACATACTTCGGGTGCACCGGGTAGTCCTGGGTGGCGACGATCTTCATCGAGAGGTCGGGGAAGTCCTCGATCGCGTAGGTGTAGAACTCGTCGGGCACGAGGCCGCGCACCTTCTCCTTGTTCGCGGCCGTGATCGTGTCGCCGACCTGCACCTCGGCGCGCGCGGTGCCGGCCACGACGCACAGGATGAGCGCTGCCAGATGCGAGAGCTTGCGGGCCAAGGCCTTACCTCCATTCGGTCGTGAGAGAATGCCGCGATGTCGGAGACGCCGCCGTCCGCGCCACGAAACGCCGTGGTCGTCCTGCTCGACAGTCTGAATCGGCATCTGCTGGGCGCGTATGGAGCGCGCGAGTTCGACACGCCGAACCTGGACCGGTTCGCGCGGCGTGCCATCCGGTTCGACGCTCATTTCGCGGGTTCGTTGCCGTGCATCCCCGCGCGCCACGACCTGTTGTGCGGCGCGCTCGACTTCCTGTGGAAGCCGTGGGGCTCGATCGAGCTCTGGGAGGAGCCGATCACCGCCGCGCTGCGGCGCGCGGGAGTCACCACCCTGTTGGTGTCCGACCACCCGCACCTGTTCGAGGTGGGCGGCGAGAACTACCACACCGACTTCACGGCCTGGGACTACCAGCGCGGTCACGAGAGCGATCCGTGGCGCACGCGGCCCGACCCGAGCTGGCTCGGCGCGCCGTCGTTCGGGCGCGGCCACACGGCCTACGACGACTCGCGCGGCTGGTTCCGGGGCGAGAGCGACTTCCCCGGGCCGCGCACGCTCGCGGCCGCCGCCGCCTGGCTCGAGCGCGACGCGCCCCAGCACGAGCGCTTCCTCCTGTTCGTGGACGAGTTCGACCCGCACGAGCCCTTCGACACGCCGGAGCCCTACGCGTCCATGTACGACCCCGACTGGCAGGGGCCGCACCTGATCTGGCCGCCCTATACACCATCCGGTGTCGCGAGCGGCGTGATCAGCGAGCGGCAGGCGCGGCAGCTGCGCGCGAGCTACGGCGGAAAGCTCACCATGATCGACCGCTGGTTCGGGCGGCTGCTCGACGCGCTCGACCGCACGGGCCTGTGGGCCAGCACGGCGGTGTTCGTGTGCACCGACCACGGTCACTATCTCGGCGAGCGCGACGCCTTCGGCAAGCCCGCGCTGCCCGTGTTCGAGCCGCTGGGTCACATTCCCCTGCTGGTGGCCTGGCCGGGCGTGGCGGCGGGGACGTGCACGGCGCTCACCACCAACGTCGACCTGCACGCCACGCTGCTCGAGCTGTTCGGCGCCAGCGCACGCCACCGCACGCACGGGCAGTCGCTCACGCCGCTCCTGCGCGGCGAGCGCGACTCGATCCGCGAGTGGGCGCTCGCCGGCTACTGGGGCCGCGAGGTCCAGGTGATCGACGGGCGCACGAAGTACTCGCGCGCCCCGGCCGGTCCGAACGCGCCCCTGTCGCTGTTCTCGAACCGCTGGTCGACCATGCCCATCCACCGCCTGCCGGACCTGCGCCTGCCGCTGCCCGACGACCGCGCGCGCCTCGACCGCATGCCCGGCTCGAAGGTGCCGGTGATCCGGCAGACCTTCGGGCCCGGTGACTTCCTGCCCTACTGGGCGCTCGGGCCGTTCCGCGGCAGTCACCTGTACGACCTGCGCGAGGACCCGAGCGAGTCACGCAACCTCGTGGGCGGGGCCGAGGAGCGGCGCGCGGAAGAGTTGCTGCGCGCGGCGCTGGCCTCGGTCGAGGCGCCGGAAGACCAGCTCGTGCGGCTGGGGCTCGCGTGAGCGAAGCGCGCGCCTGGCTGCTCGGCGCTCGCAACGCGGCGCTATGCACGATCGCGGCCGAGCCCGAGGTCGCCGGCTTCCCCTTCGGCTCGCTGGCGCCGTTCGCGCTGCGCGCCGACGGCACGCCGTTCGTGCTGATCTCGGCGATCGCGCAGCACACGCGCAATCTCGAGCGCGACCCGCGCTGCTCGCTGTTCGTGCGCGACCCCGAGGGCGACGCGCGCCCCGATGCGCAGGCCAGCTGGCGAGTCACCGTGCTGGCGCGGGCCCGGCGGCTCGACGTCGAAGGCGACGAGCTCGAAGAGCTCCACGCGCGCTACGCCGCGCGCGTGCCCGGCGCGCCCGGGTACGGCGGCGCGCACGATTTCACGTTCTGGGAGCTCGCGCCGCTGAAGCTGCGCGCGATCGGCGGGTTCGGGGCGATCCGCTGGCTCCCGCCCGACAGCCTCGTGTGTGACCCGCTCGGGCGCGGCTGGCGCGAGGCGGCCGGGCGCGTGATCGAGCACATGAACGGCGACCACGAGAGCGCGCTGTGCGACATCGCCGCGGCGCGCACGGGCGAGCGTCCGGCGGGCGCGCGCATCACGGCGGTGGAGACCGCCGGCTTCCTGATGCGCACGCGCGCGCCGGACGCGCTGTGCTACGTGCCTTTCGGCCGCGACGTCGAGGCCCGCGAGGCGCGCGACGTGTTCGTGAAGCTCGCGCGCGACTCGCGTTCCTCCGCGGCCCGGTGACTCAGAAAAGGGTCTTGACCTTGAGCTTGGCGGGCCTGGTCGCGAACGGGTCGCTGTCCGTCGTCGACGCCCCGATGTTGCACACGCGGTCCGCCGGATCGGTGTCACTCGGGCCGTCCTTCGAGCCGAAGTAGATGTGCCGCGCGTTCGAAGCGCCGTCCGACGCGTTGCGCAGGCCGCAGCCGAGATTGCCGAACAGGTTGCCGCCGCTCGGGTCCGACGACGCGTCGGAGAAGCCGAGGCCGTTCTGGTCGTTCCCGATCGCCGAGTTGTCGCGGATGGTGAAGCCGGGCCCGGTGAGCGCGATGCCGTTCTCGCCGTTCGCGATCGCCGCGTTGCCAGTCACGCTGCCGCCCGAGGTCGCGACCGCGACGTTGAAGCCGCTCGTGCCGTTCGACACCGCCAGGTTGCGGTCGAGCGTGTTTCCGTCGCCCGACACCGAGTAGCCCACCAGCGTGTTGAGCCACGCGGTGTTCCCGCGCACCACGCTGTCGCTGGCCGAGACCGAAAAGCCGATCTCGTTCGCGAGCGAGAAGTTTCCGAACACCGTCGCGTCGCTGCCCGCGATCGAGTAGCCCGTGCCGCCGCCGTTGCCGAGCGCCAGGTTGCCCGCGACGGTGATGCCCGAGCCGTCACTCTGGATCGCCGTGGCTCCTGCGCCAGTCACCGTGAAGCCCTTCTTGACGCCGCCGAACTCGGCCCCGTTGGCGGTGATCGCCACCGCGACGTCGGACAGGCCGCGCGCGTCGATCACGGTGAGCGTGGCGCCGGAGACCGACCTCACGCTCACGGCCTTGTCGATCACGATCATGCCGCCGCCGCCGTTCAGCTCCTCGCCGGGGTCGGTGAAGTCGCCGTCGTTCGTAAGCTCTCCGTAGCGGCCCGGACCCACGATCACCTGATCACCCGCGTTTGCGCGCGCGATGCCTCTGCTGATCGATCGGCAAGGCGCCGTCTTGGCGCCGCAGGTGTCGGAATCGACGCCGTCGTTGGATACGACCACGGTCGCAGCCAGAGCCGTGGTGCCGAAGCCCGCACACAGAACGACGAGTAGAGCGCACCGAGACAGTCGGGTCATGGAATCCTCGCTGGGGTGAGTGGTTGGTGGGTCGAGTCACCCGCCGATGTGCAAGGGCCGCGCCAGCCGCGATCCGACCTGCGTGAATCACCTCACCCGAGAAGGGAACCAGGGCCGCGGCGAAATGCAGAAATCGCCGCGTGACTCGCGCTCAGTCGTTCACTTCTGCGGCTCGTAGGTCTTCTGCACGCCGATCTTCAGCAGCTGACCCGCCGACAGCCTCGTGCCGGGCGCGAGCCCGTTGGCGAGCGCCGTCGGCTGCGCGTCGTAGACGTTGCCCGTGCGCGCCGAGAACGAAGCCAAGCTCTCGCCGGCGCGGGCTCGGGCCAGGTGCAGGCGGTTGACTCGGATCCCGGCGCGCTCCTCGTCGGTGAGTGGCCGGAAGCTCTGCACCATCTGACGCGCGCGCTCGGCGTACTTCTCGGAAGCCGTGGGCACGAAAGCGGCGGACAGGCGATACACGCGGCCGGCGAGCACGACCCACGCCAGCTGGCCCGCAATCACTCCCTGCGTCGACTCGACCGACCCGCGCACCACGTACGCCGCGCAGCAGGGCGTCGCCTCCGCGCCCTGGAAATCGAGCACCGCGCGCCACTCCTGCACGCGCTGGGCGAGGTAGGGCTCGGCCACGGCCCGCGGGTCGCTGCCCGGGCCGGCCGGCTCGAGCGCGAAGCGGGCGTCGCGGCGCGGCGAGCGCGCGACCACCGCGCTGGCCGTGTTCACCACCCGCCAGCCCTCCGGGAAGGTGACCGAGAAGCCCAGGTCGGGATGCACGAAGCGCGAGCCCAGGATCACGCCTTCGCTGGGGTCGGCCCCGAGCAAGAGCCCTTCCAGGCGGGCCAGATAGGCCTCGCGCGCCCGCACCGGATCGCGCGGCCCGGGCGGGGGCAGGGTCGAAGCGAAGGCCGCCGTGGTGGCGATGCGCTCGGGGGTGCCCGGGTGACTGTCGAGAAAGGTCGGAATGCGTGAGACGCCCATCTGCAGCCGGTCGATCCCGCCGAGTGACTCGAGGAAGCTGGACAGCGCGCGCGGATCGTATCCTGCCGCGGAGCAGATGCGCTGCCCGCCCGTGTCGGCCGCGCGCTCCTGATCGCGCGCGTACTTCGCCACGATCGCCTGGCGCGGCAGCGCCAGCGAGAAGGGACTCAGCTGCTGGCTGAACGCCTGCTGACTCGCGGCGTGGCGCTCGGCCGCGTGGGTGATCTCGTGCCCCAGCACGCACGCGAGCTCGTCCTCCGAGTTGGTCAGCGCGAGCAGGCCGCGCGACACGAAGATCTGTCCCCCGGGGAGCGCGAAGGCGTTCGGGCTCCACTGGTCGACGACCTGGAACCGGTACTCGAACGGCTGCGCGGGCGCGAAGCGCACCAGCTTCTCGCCGAGTGACTGCAGGTACTGGCGCAGCCTCGGGTCCTGCACGAACCCGATCATGGCTTCGACCTGCCGGCTCGCCTCGGCGCCGGCCTGGGCGTCGTCCTGGGCCGTCTCGAGCACGGGCGCAGGGACGGCGCAGGCTGCCGTCGCCGCGAGGAGCGCGGTCAGCCAGACGCGGGCGGCTCGGCTCAGGGCTGTGGCGAGCGCCTGGCCAGGTGACGCTCGCGCGCGATCTCGGCCGCCCGCACCAGCGTTTCGCGGCTCGGCCCGCCGCCCTGCGTGGCCGACAGCTCGTCGAGCTCGGCCTCGCTGAAGCCGGCCTCGAGCCGCTCCTCGCGCGCGATCGTGCGCGCGCCGCCGAACGTGAAGCGCCGGTCGACCTCGCGCTGGAACTCGTGCGCGCGCCGCGCGCGCTCGGGATCGCCCTTCGTCCACTCGCGCAGCCAGTCACTGCCGAAGCGCACGTGGGTGAGCTCGTCGGCCAGGACGAAGTCGACGGCCTGCGCGAGCACCTCGTCGCCCGTCTTGTGCCCGTAGTCGATCAGCTGGCGGAACACGTCGCAGGCCAGACCCTCGAGACAGCGGTTCACGCCGGTGACTCGCAGGAGCGGGTCGTCATGACACGACGCCTCGAACAGGAAAGTGTTCTCGGGATACTCGCCGACCGCGCCGCCCGCGCGCTCGAGCAGCTTCTCGTACACCTGCACGTGGCGCGTCTCGTCCCAGCACTGGCGCGCCATGTTCAGCTTGAACTCCCAGGGCGCGTCGGGGAAGTCCCAGAGCGTGCGGCCCGCGGCCTCGAGCGCCTGCAGCTCGCCCACGTAGATGCCGTGCAGGCGCAGCCGCAGCTGGCGCTCGGCGTCGGGCGAGCCGGGCTTGGGCTGCACGGCGTTCATCAGGAAGGCGAAGCCCGGGCCGAGCTCGTCGTACATCTGCTCGAGCGCCGTGCCCTCCACGCGCTGGCGGATCTTCGGCGCGATCGCCTCGAGCACCGCCACCACCTGGTCCACGTCGTCGGGTAGCGATGGCACGAGCTGGTTGCGCGCGCCCGCGCGCTTGAAGCGCGAGTCCCGAGCGAGCTCGTTGGGCGGAAGGAAGCGCTTCATCCTTGGCCTCCCGGTCAGCGCATGAACATGAACGTGATCACGACGAACAGCGGGATCAGGATCCCCACCGAGTATGCCATGTAGCCGAAGAACGACGGCATGCGCACGCCGGCCTCCTCGGCGATCGCCTTCACCATGAAGTTGGGCCCGTTCCCGATGTACGAGTTCGCGCCCATCATGACCGAGCCGCAGGAGATCGCCGCCACGAGCCTCGCGCCCGAGTCACCCTGCGCGAGCAGCTCCGCGAGATAGCGGCCCTCGAGCGAGAGCCCGTGCAGCCCCGCGGCCGCGGCCGAGAACGTGAGGTAGGTGGGCGCGTTGTCGAGGAAGCTCGAGAGCAGGCCCGAAGCCCAGTAGAACTGCCAGGGCTCGCGCAGGCCCACGCTCGCGGCATGCGTGTTCAGGAGCAGCAGCGCCGGCGCCATGGTCACGAAGATGCCTGCGAACAGCACCGCCACCTCGACGATCGGTCCCCAGGTAAAGCCGTTGTCGCGCCGGAGTCTCTCGGGAGTCACGAGATAGGCGGTGACGGCGAGCAGCGCCATGGCGGCCTGGGGCACGCCGTAGGGCAGCTCGGCGCGGCCGGCGTAGAAGATCAAGGCCACCACGCCGGCGAGAAACGCGGCGTTGCGCAGGCCCTCGATGCGCAGCGGCGCGTGGTGCATGACCTCTTCGAGCTGGGAGCCGGGGCGCTCCAGCTCCTCCTGGTCGAGCACGCGCTGGTCCCACACGTTGAACAGCACGAGCAGCGCGCCGTTCACGAGCAGCCACTCCTTCCAGAGCGAGAACGTCCACTCGAACGGCACGCCCTTCAGGAAGCCGAGAAACAGCGGCGGGTCACCCAGCGGAGTGAGCAGCCCGCCGCAGTTGGACACGATGAAGATGAAGAACACCACGATGTGCACCTTGCGCTCGCGCGGCGCGTTGGCGCGCAGGACGGGGCGGATCAAGAGCACCGACGCGCCGGTCGTGCCGATCACGTTCGCGAGCACGGCGCCCAGCCCGAAAATCCCGGTATTCACCAGCGGTGTGCCGCTGAGTGACCCGCGCACCACGATGCCGCCGGTGATCACGAACAGCGCGAGCAGGAGCAGGATGAACGAGAGATACTCCTGCCCCTTCTCGACCAGCTGGTGCAGGCCCGGGTGACCGAAGCTCGCGAGCTCGAGCACCACGGGCAGCGAGAACAGCGCGGCCACCAGCGCCTTGTTGCGGTTCTGCTCCCAGAAGTGCCCGGCGAACAGCGGCAAGAGCGCGATGGCGAGCAAGAGGCCGGCGAACGGCAAGACGGTCCAGACGGGAAGCGCGGCGCCCAGGTCCAAAATTCCACCCCCGAGCGCGTATCATAGCCGCGGGCCGCGCTGCGCCCATTCAAAGGAGACGACCTTGAAGTTCTACGACTCGCTCGGCCCGAACCCGCGTCTGGTGCGCATGTTCCTGCTGGAGAAGAACCTGCAGCTCCCGACGGAGCAGGTGGACATCATGGGCGGTGCGAACCGCCGGCCGCCCTACACCGACAAGAACCCGGCCGGCCAGATGCCCGCGCTCGAGCTCGACAACGGCTTCGTGCTCGGCGAGACGGTCACGATCTGCGAGTACCTCGAGGAGAAGAACCCGAAGCCGGCGCTGATTGGCGCCACGCCGGAAGAGCGCGCGGAGACCCGTATGTGGATCCGGCGCATCGAGTTCGGCATCACCGAGCCGCTCGCCAACGGCTTCCGCTTCGCCGAGGGCCTGGGAATGTTCAAGGACCGCTTGTTCACGATTCCCGAGGCCGCGCAGGGGCTGAAGAACATGTCGCAGTACTACCTGCAGAAGCTCGACGGCCTGCTCGCGGGCAAGGAGTGGGTATGCGGCAAGCGCTTCACGCTGGCCGACATCTGCTTGTACTGCGCGCTCGACTTCGGTGCGGGCGTGGGTCAGGCCCGCAATCCGGCCTTCAAGAACGTGAACGCGCTGTTCGAGCGCATCGGCAAGCGGCCGAGCGCCGAGGCCAGCCTCCACCCGGTGGCGAAGGCAGGAGGCATGCGCGCCTAGCGGATGCTGACTCTGATCGAGGCTGCCGGCGGCGCGCCGTCGCACGCCAGAGTCACCGCGTGATTCAGGTGCACGAGCGCGACCTGGGTCATGTAGCGGTAGCCATCGGGCTCGGGCGCGCGGTAGTAGCCGCCGTCCTTGCCCGGACACATGGACTCGACGGCGAGCGTGCCCTCGACCGATTGCGTCGGCGCCGAGCGGCTGCTGCCTTCCACCCACGACCGCGCGCGCTGGTGGTGCGCGTCGAACGCGCTCACGAGCACGATCTCCCTGGTGCCGTCGGAGGGCCGGAGCTCGTAGGTGTGCACGCCGCGCGCGTCCACGGGCTTCGCAGTCACGCTCCAGCCCGCGGGCACCTCGACCCGCAGGTCCGCCGAGTCGGCGAGATCCTCCCGCCGCCCGAGCCGGCACACGGGCTCGCAGTGACTGCGGCGGCGATCACGGACACGAGCGAAGCATTGCCGGCCATGAGTGACCCTGGGGGGCGGATCGACTCAGGGGCTGAGAAACTTCTCACCTCTGGCCCCGGACCCCGGCGAGGGCGCCGGGGCGGGAGAAGTGGTGACCCCAGCGGGATTCGAACCCGCGTTCTCGGCGTGAAAGGCCGACGTCCTGGGCCAGGCTAGACGATGGGGTCGGCTGGCCGGCGCACGTTAGCGAAATTAGACTGCGCGGGCCGGCATCGAACGGGCCGGCAAGGAAGGGAATTCCCGATGTCGCTGTCTCCCCAGCTCCGCGAGCGCATCCAGTCGATCGTGGCCTCGGACCGGGTGGTCCTGTTCATGAAGGGCAACCCGGACGCGCCCCAGTGCGGCTTCTCCGCACAGGTCGTCTCGATCCTGAACCGGCTGCTGCCCGGCTACGGCAGCTTCGACGTGCTTTCGGATCGCGAGGTGCGCGAGGGCATCAAGGAGTTCTCGAACTGGCCGACCATCCCCCAGCTCTACATCGGGGGCGAGTTCCAGGGCGGCTGCGACATCGTGAAGGAGATGTACGCGAGCGGCGAGCTGCACCAGGCGCTCGGGCTCGAGCTCGCGCAGGTGACACCGCCCCGTGTCACCGTGACCGATGCCGCGGCGCAGCTCCTGCGCGAGGCGCAGGCGCGCCAGCCGGGGGACCTGCACGTGGCGATCGACGCCGGCTTCAAGCACTCGCTCTCGCTCGGGCCGCGCGCGGGTCACGAGGTCGCGGCCGAGAGCAACGGACTCACCCTGCTCTTCGACCACGACTCGGCGCAGCGCGCCGACGGGCTCACGATCGACGCGGTCGACTCGGGCGGCGGCCGCAAGGCGCTGGCGGTCGACAACCCCAACGCCCCCAAGGCCGCCCCAGTGAATCAGCTCTCCGTGCGCGAGCTGAAGGCACTGCTCGACTCCGGCGCGCCGCTGCGGCTCTACGACGTGCGCACGCCCGAAGAGCAGCGCAAGGCGTGCATCGCGGGCGCGACGCTGGTCGACCCGCAGGTCGCGGCCGAGATCGAGAAGCTGCCGCGCGACACGCGCATCGTGTTCCACTGCCACCACGGCGGACGCAGCCAGGCGGCGGCCGAGCACTTCGCGGCGCAGGGCTTCTCGAACGTCCACAACCTGGCCGGCGGGATCGACGCGTGGTCGCGTGAGATCGACCCGTCGGTGCCCCGCTACTGACCCCCGCCTTGGCCCTGCAGATCCACCCGCCGCCTTCCGAGGTGATCGGCCAGATCCGCGCCGCCATCGAGGCGGCGCTGCTTTGTGACTCGCTCGACGTGCGCGGCAGCGGCGGTCACTTCGAGATCCGCGTCAGCTCGGCCGCGTTCGCGGGCAAGAACACGCTGGCCAAGCAGAGGCTCGTGCTGGGCGCGATCGCGCACCTGATGAAGGGCGAGGGCGCGCCGGTGCACGCGATCGACGTGCTCGAGACGCGCGCGCCTTGAGCGAGGGCGAGCTCGATCCGGCACGGTTCCGGATTCGTCGCGAGTCGCCGCGCGGCTTCGGGCAGGTGACCGTCGACGAGGGCCAGGGCTTCCCGCTCCTGCTCGTGCACGGCTGGCCCGAGACCAAGCGCATCTGGTGGCGCAACGTCGCGCCGCTCGCGGCCGCGGGCTTCCGCGTGATCGCGCCCGACCTGCGGGGCTTCGGCGAGAGCGACGTCGCGCCCGACGGCTTCGCCGACACGCCGAGTCACAGCCGCGACCTGGCCGCCCTGCTCGACGCCCTGGGCGTGCGGCGGGTGGTGCTGGTGGGCGGCGACCTGGGCGGCGCGGTGATCCAGGACTTCTCGCTGCGTTTCCCCGAGCGGGTCGAGCGGCTGGTGATCTTCAACTCGCCCCTGCCCTATCTGAAGGACAAGATGGCGGGCTTGCGCTCGCGCCCGGCCGCCGAAGCGGCCGACTACTTCCTGCGCCAGGGCACCGACGCCGACGCGCTGGCGAGCGAGCTCGGCACGCCCGAAGAGCGCCGGCGCTACATCGCGAGCTTCTACGGCTCGCGCTTCTGGGCGCACCCGGGTCACTTCGCGCGCGAGGCCGTCGACTTCATGACCGAGCCCTTCGCCGACGCCGCGAAGCTGCGCTCCGGCTTCGGCGGCTACGAGTCGGTGTTCAAGCCCGAGAAGCGCAGCGAGCCGCCGATGCTGGGTCCCAACCCGACGCACGCGCTGATCCTGTTCGGCACTTCGGACCACGTGATCTACCCGGAGTTCGACCGCATGGCCGCAGCCGTCTTCCCCGACCACGTCGGCCCGTTCCTGGTGCGCGACGCGGGTCACTTCCTGCAGTGGGAGGCCGCCGACGTGCTGAACGGGGCGATCCGCTCCTTCTGCCGGGACCTCGTGAAGAGCTAGAGCCCGAGTGACTTCAGCACCTCGTCCAGGTGCAGCAGTGGGAACAGGTGACCGCCGTCCGGAGCGAACGTCGTCCGGCAGCCGGGAATCGCCGCCGCCAGCCGGCGCGCGAGCGCGATCGGGCTGTTGCGATCGAGCTCGCCGTGCCACATGTGGACAGGGACTCGGATCTCCTCCGGCGCGAAGCCCCAAGGCGAAGCGAAGATCCGCAAGTCGGCGATCGCGCCCTCGGTAGTGGACGAGATGGCCTCTCGGAACTCCGCGATCAGGCGGTCGCGGTGGAGCGGCTGCGCGAGGATCGCGCGATCGGGCGCGGGAAGCGTGCTCGCCATGCGCGTCAGCGCGCGCTCGGGGTTGCGCAGCTGGCTGCGCGTCAGTCCGAGGAGCGCCCGCGCGAGCGGGGGCGCGTGCCGCGCGAGCCAGAGCGAGAGTCGATTCGTCCACAGCATGTCGCGGGTGGCTCCCGGGTGATCGGTGGGTCCGATCCCCGAGAGGATCGCCGCGCCGCTCACCCGCTCGGGAAGAGCCCAGGCACACACCGCGGCATACGGACCGCCGCCAGAGATGCCCGCGATCGAGAAACGATCGATGGCGAGTGAGTCGGCGAGCGCGCGCACGTCGTCCGGCCAGTCGACCAGCGCGCGACCGGGCTTCGGCTGCGATTTGCCGCAACCCGGCCGGTCCGGCGCAATGACACGCACGCCGCGTGTCCGTGCCACGTCGTCGAGGGCGCTGGCGCCGAGGCGTGAGCCCGGCGTGCCGTGGAAGAAGAGGAGCGGGCGCCCGGTGGGCTCGCCGAACTCCGCCCACGCGAGCGTGCGGCCGTCGACGAGCGACAGGGCCGTCAGACGGCGACGCCGCCGCGCAGCACGCGCCCCGGCAGCTTTCCGGCCGGATCCACCGCGTCGCGCCCGTTCTCGCGCAGCAGCACGCCGTTCACGACCACCGCGCGCATGCCTTCGGCATCGGCCACCAGCCGGTCCTGACCCGCGGGCAGATCGTAGACGCGGCGCAGCGGGCTACACCCGACGGTGTCGGGGTCGAACACGGCCACGTCGCCGGCGAGGCCCGGCGCGAGCCGGCCGCGGTCGGTGATGCCGAAGACCTCGGCCGAGCGCGAGCTGAGCAGCCGCACGCCCTGCTCCATGGACAGCGCGCCCTGCTCGCGCACCCAGTGCGCGAGCAGGTGCGTCGAGAAGCAGCCGTCGCACAGCTGACTCGCGTGGGCGCCCGCGTCGGACAGGCCGAGCACCACCGACGGGTGCGCGAGCAGCTCGCGCACCGCGCCTTCGTCGGTGTTCATGACGGCGATGCGGAAGCGCGCCTCGAGGTTGGTCTCGAGACCCATGTCGAGCACCAGGTCGACCGGGTGCACGCCGCGCTCGGCCGCCAGCTGCGCCACGTTGCGCTCCTCGAGACTCGGGTCGGGCGCATAGCTCGAGACCACGGTGTCTTCCCAGCGGCCGGCGATCCCGCCCTTGCTGCCGCGCTCGCGGAACGCGGCGCGGAACTCCGGGTCGGCGTAGATCTTCTTCTTGCCCGCGTGGTCGGCGCGAGACACCGGCTGGAAGATCTGCATGCTCTCGTACGGGAACGGCGCCTTCCACTGGAACTCGAAGTTGAGCGGCCGACACGCCACCTGCGGGTAGACCGGCACGCCCTGGCGCTGGAGCCTCTCGTGGTCCTCCAACACTTTCCGGTGTCCGTCGGGACCGAGCGCGCCCGCCAGCAGCGCCGTCCACGACACCGGACGACCGGTCTTGCGCGCCAGCTCCGCGAGCTCGGCGGTGAAGAAGCCGCGGCCGATCGTGGCCTGCACGATGCCGCGGCCCTGCGCGCCGAGCGTCGAGGCGAGTCTCTCGATCTCCGCGAGCGAGGCCGCGCGGCTCGGCACCGGCCGGCCCGCGTAGCCCACGTGCGTGGCCGACTTGCTGGTCGCGAAGCCCACCGCGCCGGCGCGCACGGCTTCGGCCACGATGCGCTCCATCTGCGCGATCTCGTCCTCGGTCGCCTCGCGCTCGGTCGCCTCCTCGCCCATCACGTACAGCCGCACGGGCGTGTGACCCACGAGCGCCCCCACGTTGATCGCCGTGCCGCGCGCCTCGAGCGCGTCGAGATACTGCGGGAAGGTCTCGAACGGCCAGTCGGGCCCGATGCCCGCGCGCAGCGCCTCGAGCGACATGCCCTCCACGTTCTCGAGCGTGCGCATGATCAGCTCGCGGTGCGCGGGCCGGGTCGGCGCCACGCCGAAGCCGCAGTTGCCCATCACCACGGAAGTCACTCCGTGCCAGGGCGAGATCGTGAGCATGCGGTCCCAGAAGACCTGGGCGTCGTAGTGCGTGTGGATGTCGACGAAGCCGGGCGCGACCACGCAGCCGCTGGCGTCGAGCTCGCGCGCAGCGCGGCCCGAGAGCGTGCCGAGCTCGGCGATCCGCCCGGCTCGGATCCCCACGTCGCCCCGGCGAGCCGGCGCCCCCGTGCCGTCGACGATCGTTCCGCCGCGAATCGCGAGATCGAGCTCCGCCATCGGGTGCCTCCTCGAGTTCTCCGAGAGCAGGCCAGGAAGCCGCGCGCGAGTCAAGCCGAAGGGGTCGACAGGACGGCGGATTTCCGGTTTGCTTCGCGCGTGACCCGGACGGGCGAGAAGACCGGCGTGCTGCTGCTCAACCTGGGCACGCCGCGCTCGGCGCGGCCAGCCCACGTGCGCGCCTATCTGCGCGAGTTTCTCATGGACCCGCGCGTGCTCGACATGCCGGCCGTCCTGCGCTGGCCGCTGGTGAACCTGGTGATCGCGCCGTTCCGCGCGCCGCGCTCCGCGGAGCTCTACCGCAAGATCTGGGGACCCGAAGGCTCCCCGCAGCTCGTGCACGGCGAGGCGCTCGCCGCGGCGCTCGAAGCCGAGCTCGGCCCGAGTCACTCGGTGCGGCTCGGCATGCGCTACGGCCAGCCGTCGCTCGGGAACGCGCTGGGGTCGCTGATCGCGGCCGGCGCGGCGCGCATCGTCGCCGTGCCGCTGTTTCCGCAGTACGCGTCGTCGTCGCTGGGCTCGGGGCTCGCCAAGCTGTTCGAGCTCGCGGGCGCGCAGAACAACGTGCCGCCGCTCGAGGCGCTGGGCGAGTTCTACGACGCAGCGGGCTTCATCGGCGCGCTGGCCGAGATCGCGCGCCCGCGGCTCGCGGCCTTCCGCCCCGACCACGTGCTGTTCTCCTACCACGGCCTGCCCGAGCGCCACATGCGCGCCGGCGACCGCAGCGGGACACACTGTCTGCGCTCCGCCGACTGCTGCAACGCGATCGGCTTCGCCAATGCGCGCTGCTACCGCGCGCAGTGCGTCGCGACCACGCGCGCGCTGGTGAACGCGCTCGGGCTCGCGCCGGGGAGTCACTCGTTCGCCTTCCAGTCGCGGCTCGGCCGGGAGCCCTGGATCCAGCCCCACACCGACGTGCGTCTGCCCGAGCTCGCGCGCGCGGGCGTGAAGCGCCTGGCCGTGCTGTGCCCCTCGTTCGCGGCCGACTGTCTCGAGACGCTCGAGGAGATCGGCGTGCGCGGCCGCGCGCAGTGGCAGGCGGCGGGCGGCGAGGCGCTCGAGCTCGTGCCCTGCGCGAACGCCCACCCCGCGTTCGTGCGCTTCCTCGCAGAAAGGATCCGATGACCCGCCAGGAGAAGGCCGACCGCATCGGGAAGATCCTCGACGAGCTCTACCCCATGCCCGACATCCCGCTCGCCCACGAAGACCCGTACACGCTCTTGATCGCGGTGGTGCTGTCCGCGCAGTGCACCGACGAGCGCGTGAATCGCACGACGCCCGCGCTGTTCGCCCGGGCCAACAACCCGGCCGCCATGAGCCGTCTCCCGGTGCCGGCGATCCGCGAGATCATCAAGCCCTGCGGTCTCTCGCCCGCGAAGTCGGCCCACATCCACGCGCTCTCGAAGAAGCTCGTGGCCGAGCACGGCGGGCGCGTGCCCAAGAGCTTCGAAGAGCTCGAGGCGCTGCCCGGCGTGGGTCACAAGACGGCGAGCGTGGTCATGGCGCACGCGTTCGGCGTGCCGGCCTTCCCGGTCGACACGCACATCCACCGGCTCGCGGCGCGCTGGGGTCTCTCGAGCGGGCGCAACGTGGTCCAGACCGAGCGCGACCTGAAGGCGCTGTTTCCCGAGAACGAGTGGATCCGGCGCCACCTGCAGATCATCTACTTCGGCCGCAGTCATTGCCCCGCCCGGTCACACGACTTCTCGCGCTGTCCGATCTGCAGCTGGGCCGCGAGCCGGGCCCGGGCCACGCGCGAGCGAGGGCGAGCCGCGCGGCGTCCCCAGAACGCGTGAACGACCCAGGGGCGTTCTGGAGCGAGGACTGCGACGCCGCCTGTCTGCGGCTCGACACGAGTCACGCGGGCCTGTCGAGCGTGGAGGCGGCGCGCCGGCGCGCGCTGCTCGCAGGCGATGCGCTGCCCGCCGCGCGGCGCCACGGCCTCGCGCGCGTGGTGCTGCGCCAGCTCGGGAGCCCGATCCTGCTCTTGCTGGTGTTCGCGGCGACCCTCTCCTTCGTGTTCGCGGAGCGGACCGACGCCGCGATCATCGTCGGGATCCTGGCGGCGAGCGTAGTGGTCGGCGCCTGGCAGGAGAGCGGCGCGGAGCGCGCCGTCGAGGCGCTGCTCGAGACCGTCCGCGCGAAGTGCCGCGTGCTGCGCGACGGCGTCGAGCTCGAGCTGCCGCCGGACGAGCTGGTGCCCGGCGACGTGGTGGTGCTGAGCGCGGGCTCGCTCGTGCCCGCGGACTGCCGGCTGCTCGACGCGCACGACTTGTTCTGCGTCGAGGCGGCGCTCACCGGCGAGTCATTCCCCGTCGAGAAGCACCACGCGCCGCTCGCGCCGGACACGCCGCTGCCGGGCCGGGCGAACTCGGTCTTCCTCGGCACCCACGTGGCCAGCGGCGCTGCGCGCGCGCTCGTGGTCGCGGTGGGGCGCCGCACCGCGCTCGGCGACATCTCCGCGCGCCTGGCGCGCGCGGCGCCGGAGCCGGAGTTCGAGCACGGGCTGTTCCGCTTCGGCCTCTTGCTCGTCGAGGTCACTCTGGCGCTCACGATGCTGATCTTCGCGGCCAACGTCGCGCTCGCGCGCCCCGTGCTCGACTCACTCCTGTTCTCGCTCGCGCTCGCGATCGGGCTGGCGCCGCAGCTCTTGCCGGCCATCCTCGCGCTGTGTCTCGCGCGAGGAGCCCGGGCCATGGCCCAGAGGCGCGTGATCGTGAAACGGCTCTCCGCGATCGAGAACCTGGGCAGCATGGACGTCCTGTGCTCCGACAAGACCGGCACGTTGACCGAGGGCATCGTGCGCCTGGAAGCGGCGTGCGACCCGTTCGGCGGCGAGAGCGCGCGCGTGCTCGCGCTCGCGCGCCTGAACGCGGCGTTCGCGACCAGCTTCAGCAACCCGCTCGACGACGCGCTGTGCACCGGCGTCCCGGCGCCCGACCCCGCGGCAAAGCTCGACGAGGTGCCCTGGGACTTCGTGCGCAAGCGCGAGAGCGTGCTCGTGCGGCTCGATGGCCGGAACCTGCTGGTCACCAAGGGGCCGATCCCGAAGGTGCTCGAGGTCGCGACCGAGCTCGAGCGGCCGGACGGCGGCCGCGAGCCGATCGCGGCGCACCGCGAGGCGATCGAGGCGCGCTTCCGCGCGCTGTCCGAACGCGGCGCGCGCGCCCTGGCGGTGGCCGTGCGCGACCTGGGCGCGCAGACGCGCGCCGAGCGCGGCGACGAGCGCGACCTGGTCTTCATCGGCCTCCTGGTGTTCGCGGACCGGCTGAAAGAGGACAGCGCCGCCGTCGTCGCCTCGCTTCGCGAGCTCGGCGTGGAGCTGAAGATCCTGACGGGTGACAATCGCTGGGTCGCCAGTCACGTGGCGCGTCAGGTCGGGCTGAAGGAGCCGCGCGTGCTCACCGGCGAGGAGCTGCGCGAGCTCACCGCGGACGCGCTCGCCGCGCGCGCCGTGCAAGCGGACGTGATCGCGGAGGTCGAGCCGGCGCAGAAGGAGCGCGTGATTCTGGCGCTCAAGCGCGCCGGCCGGGTCGCGGGCTTTCTCGGCGACGGCATCAACGACGCGGGTGCGCTCCACGTCGCCGACGTCGGGATCTCGGTGGACTCGGCGACCGACGTCGCGAAGGAGGCGGCCGAGATCGTGCTGCTCGACCGCGAGTTGTCTGCGCTGCGCGACGGGATCCTCGAAGGCCGGCGCACGTTCGCGAACACGCAGAAGTACGTGTTCATGGCCACGAGCTCGAACTTCGGCAACATGCTCTCGGTCGCGGCCGCATCGCTGTT
Source organism: Myxococcota bacterium (assembly GCA_035498015.1). Lineage (NCBI taxonomy): Bacteria > Pseudomonadati > Myxococcota > Myxococcota bacterium. The sequence continues at coordinate 48,083 of DATKAO010000141.1, read as the reverse complement.
CATCCCCTTCCTGCCGATGCTGCCCAAGCAGATCCTGCTGCTGAACTTCCTGGGTGACCTCGCCCAGCTCACGATCGCGGGCGACCGGGTCGAGGACGAGACACTCGCCGCGCCGCGCCGCTGGAACGTGCGCTTCATCCGCCGCTTCATGCTGCTGTTCGGCGCGCAGAGCTCCGTCTTCGACCTGTGTTGCTTTGCGCTGCTGCTGCTGGCGCTGAAGGCCGACGCCACGCTGTTCCGCAGCGGCTGGTTCGTCGAGTCGGTGCTCTCCGAAGTGAGCGTCGTGTTCGCGCTGCGGACTGCGTTGCCGCTGGGGCGCAGCCGGCCCAGCCGGGCGCTGGTCGCGTCGAGCGTCGCCGTGGGCGCGATCGCGCTCGCGCTGCCGTACTCGCCGCTCGCCGGCCCGCTCGGCTTCGCGCCGTTGCCGCCCGCGCTGCTGGGCGCCATGCTGGGGCTGGTCGCTCTGTACTTCGCGAGCGCCGAGGCCCTGAAGCGGCTGGTGGGCGCGAGCGCGGGCTGACTGCCGAGCCCGCTCAGGTACCGATCCGAGTGACTCGCAGGAGCGGGCCGACCGGGTCGCGCTCGCCGCCGAGGTCGACCACGGCCGCGATGTGCCACAGGTTGTCGTTCTCGCGGTCCAGCAGCACCTGGCTGGCGCGCCAGCGCCGCGCGCCGTCGGGCTCGAGCCGGGTCCACTGGTTCTCCCGCGCGCGGGGCGTGAACACGATCTCGCCGTAGTCAGTGCGGAACGGCTCGAGCGCGCGCGCGAAGCGCTCGGGCGTCCAGCGATCGTCGGGGTCCTGGTGCACGCAGCGCGCCGCCTCCTCGAAGTCGCGCTGCGCGAGCGCGCGGGTGAGTCGATGCAGCTCGGCGCGCACGCGCGCGCGCAGCTCGCGCGGGTCGGCGGCCAGGTCGTACGCGCGCAGCACGGGCGCGGCGGGCTGTGCAACCGGGTCGGGGTGCAAGAGACTCTCCCACTCCGCGACCAGGCTCGAGTCGACGCGCTCGATCAGCGCGCGCAGGTAGGCGATCACGTCGTGGACGGCGTCGGTCTTGGCGGCGGCGGGCACGGTCTGCACGAGTGATCCGTAGACTTCGCCGAGATAGCGCAGCAAGAGGCCCTCGACGCGCTGCAAGCCGTAGAAGCGCACGTAGTGGTCGAAGTCCCAGTAACCCTCGACCAGCTCGCGCGCGATCGACTTCGGGCGCACGTCCTCGCGCTGCACCCAGGGGTGGCGGCGGCAGAAGTAGTCGAAGGTCTGCTCGATGAAGGCGCGGCTGGGCGCGGGCGGCTCGACCTCGTCGAGCCGGCGGATGCGCTCCTCGAACGGCACGCCCTCGGCCTTGAGGCGCGCCATCAAGTCGCTCTTCAGCCGGTCGACCTGGCGCATCAGGATCGCGCGCGGGTCTTCCAGCACCGCCTCGACCAGCGAGAGCAGCTCGAGCGCGAACGCCTCGTCGCGCGCCTCGACGTAGGAGATCGCCTCGACCAGATACAGCGAGAGCGCGTGGTGGAGCGAGAAGTCCCACTGCAAGTCGTCGGCCACGCGCACGCGCCGCAGGCCGCTCGCCGAGTCGCGCTCGATGCGCACGATGTCGGCCGCGCGCAGCCCGCGGAACAGCTTCGCGGCGTCGCGCAGCAGGCGCCGCTTGCGGCGCTCGTCTTCGTGACTGGTCGCGATCAGCTCCGCGACCAGCCGCCAGCTGCGGCGCGGGTCGGGGAGCTCCTCGCCGTGGCGCAGCAGCAGGATCAGCATGCCGTGAGTCACACGGAAGCGCGACTGCAGCGGCTCGGGCGGGCGCTCGATCAGCTTGTGGAACGTGTCCTCGTTCCAGCCCACGAAGCCCGGCGGCGGCTTCTTGGTGACCTCGCGTTTCTTCCTGCCGCCCTGACCGGCGCGGTTCCTCATGCGCTTGTTCTCGATCACGTGCTCCGGCGCCTGGCACACCACGCTGCCGCGGTCGTCGAAGCCCTTGCGCCCGGCGCGGCCCGCGATCTGCCGGAACTCACGCACGCGCAGCGGGCCCACGCGCGTGCCGTCGAACTTCGCGAGCTTGGTGAACAGCACCGTGCGGATCGGGATGTTCACGCCCACGCCGAGCGTGTCGGTGCCCGAGATGACCTTGAGCAGACTCTTCTGCGACAGCTGCTCGACCAGCAGCCGGTACTTCGGCAGGAGCCCCGCGTGGTGGATGCCGATGCCGGCGCGCACCAGCCGCGCCAGCTCCTTGCCGTAGGGGCTGTCGAAGTCGAAGTCGGCCAGCGCCCGCGCGATCGCGTCGCGCTCGGCGCGCGTCGCGACCGACAGGCTCGTCAGGCTCTGCGCCAGCTCCGCGGTCTCGCGCTGCGTGAAGCTCACCACGTAGACCGGCGCCTTGCCCTCTTCGAGCAGATCGGAGACGGTCTCGTGCAGCGGTGTCTCGCGGTAGGAGAAGTCGAGCGGCACGGGGCGCTCGTCGGAAGTCACCAGCGCGACCGGGCGCTCGGTGCGCCGCGCCAGGTCGGCACGGATCTCCTTCGTGTCTCCGAGCGTAGCCGACATGAGCAGGAACGTGGTCTTCGACAGCATGAGCAGTGGCACCTGCCAGGCCCAGCCGCGCGCGGGATCGGCGTAGAAGTGGAACTCGTCGAGCACCGCGTAAGGCAGGTCCATCTCGTCGCCGCGGCGCAGCGCCATGTTGGCCAGCACCTCGGCGGTGCAGCACACGATCGGCGCCGCGGGGTTGATGCTGGCGTCGCCGGTGAGCATGCCCACGTTCTCGGCGCCGAAATCGGCGCACAGCGCGAAGAACTTCTGCGAGACCAGCGCCTTGATCGGCGAGCTGTAGAAGGAGCGCGCGCCCTCGCACAGCGCCTTGAAGTGCAGGAGCTGCGCCACGAGTGACTTGCCCGAGCCCGTGGGCGTGGCCAGCACCACGTGTTTGCCTTCGAGCAGCTCGAGGAACGCCTCCTCCTGCGCCGGGTACGGGCGCAAGCCGCGGCCCTCGCACCAGCCCACGAAGCGCGCCAGGACCTCGGCGGGCGGCAGGCCGCGCGGCTGCGCCAGTGAGTCGAGCCGCGCCGGCTCGCTCAATGCGCCGCCCCGCGCCGGATCAGCACCACGCGGCCCACGAGCTCGCGCGGCGGCGGCGCGTCGGGCACCACAAGCTCGATGCGCGGCCCTACGCCCTGCACCAGGCGCAGGCCTTCGGAAGTCTCGACGAAGCCCTTGGCGCGCAGGGCTTTCTCGGCGCGCAGTGACTCGACGAGCGCGGCCGGAGCCAGCCCGGGAGCGATCTCGCGCACCTCGGCGCTGAACTGCTCGTGCGAGTGCGGCGCGCGCGCCTGGGCCACGCGGTCGGCGCGGCGCGCCACCTCGGCCGCGCCCGGCGGAAACAGCAGGTCGGGTGACACGTCGCCGTGTCGCGCGCGCACGATCGGGGCGTCGGGCTCGAGCGCGCGCAGCCGCGCCTCCAGACCGGGCAGATCCGCGGGCGCGACCAGGTCGGTCTTGTTCAGCACCAGGAGGTCCGCGGAAGTCACCTGGTCCTCGAAGGTGTCGTCGAGGTCGCGCCCGGCGGCGAGCTGCTCGGCGTTCACCAGCACCGCGGTCAGGTCCTCGCCGATCCAGCGCACCAGAGGCTCGCGGTAGAAGTGCACCTGCACGTCGTAGGGCAGCGCCACGCCCGAGGTCTCGATCAGCACGCGGTCGGGACTCACTTTCTCGCGCAGCCGCTCGAGCGTGGTGACCAGCTCGTCCGAGAGCCGGCAGCAGACACAGCCGCCGCCCAGCTCGACGAAAGTCTCGTCGCCGCCGCCGAGCAGGGCGCGGTCGATGCCGACCTCGCCGAACTCGTTCGACACGATCGCGAGCCGCAGGCCCCGCTCGTGTGCGTCCTCTAGCAGGCGGCGCACGAGCGTGGTCTTGCCCGAGCCGAGGAAGCCCGAAACCACGAGCGCCGGAACGCGAGCGTCACCACGGGGTGTCACCACAGGAGGATGCCCGAGACCGCCGGGCACGTCACTGCTAGGTTTCGCCGCGAATGAAGGAGCTGTTCGAGGCGGTGCGCGCCGAGGCGGAGAGCGCCGTGTGGTCGCGCGGCGTCGAGCTCGTGCGGCGCGGCGCGGTCAGCGTCGAGTCGCGCTCCGCTGACGAGATCGTGCTGCGCGTGCTGGTGCGCGCCGGCCACGCCGCGCCGGCGGTGCGGCTGCACCCGCGCCACGCGAGCTGGGAGTGCGACTGCGACGGCGCCGACGATCCCTGCGAGCACACCTGCGCGGCGCTGATCGCGCTGCGGCGCGCGAGTGAGTCGGGCGAGGCCGCCCCGGCACCCGCGGCGGCGCCGGGCAGGCTGGGCTACCGACTCACCCGGCAGTCCGGCGGGCTCGCGCTGGCGCGCGTGATCGTGCGCGACGGGCGCGAGGAGCCGCTCGCGGCCTCGCTGTCGGCCTACGCGGCGGGCCGCGGACCCGGGCCGGCGCCGTTGGTCAGCGCCGAGGACCTCGCGGTCGAGAGACTCGTCGACGCGCGCCGCAGCGGGCCACCGCCGGCCGAGTCGATGCAGCGCCTGCTCGCGGCGCTGGTCGGCTGCGAGGACGTGCGCCTCGACGGTGCGCCGGTCGCCGTGTCGCTCGACCCGGTGCTGCCGATCGCGCGCGTCGAGGATCGCGGCGACGGCTTCGCGGTGCAGCTCGCGCAGGACCCGCGGCTCAGCGAGGCCTTCGCCAACGGCGTCGTGCTGTGCGGCGGCGCGCTGCGGCCGGTCGGCGATCCGCACCTCTCGCTGCGCGAGCGCAGCGAGCTGGGTGCAGGCCGGCTCTATCCGCCCGACGCCGCGGGCCGGCTGGTCGCGGAAGTGATTCCCGAGCTGCGCGCGCGCATCCCGGTCGAGATCCTCACCACGCGCCTGCCCCGCGAGGAGCTGGCCAGGCCCCGCCTGCGCGCGCGAGTCACGCGCGAGGGCGACCGGCTGCGCGTGGCGGCGGAGCTCGTGTACGGGGACCCGCCGGTGGCGCGCGTGGAGGACGGCCGCCTGGTCGCGCTGGGCGACGCCGTGCCGCGGCGCAACGAGTCGGCCGAGTCCGCGCTCGTGGCGCGGCTCGACCGGGAGCTCGGCCTCGCGCCGGGCGCCGAGCTCGCGCTCGCGGCGAAGGACGCGATCGAGTACCGCACACGTCTCGAGCGCTTCTCGGGCGAGCTCGTGGGTCGCGCCCACGAGGCGTTCCATGTCACGCCCGAGCTCGCGGCCGAGCTGCGCGGCGGCACGGACCGGCTGGAGCTCTCGTTCCGCACGCCCGGCGGCGCGCGCGTCGACCCCGCGCGCGTGCTGCGCGCGTGGAGCGAGGGCGAGTCACTCGTGCCGCTCAGCGGCGGCGGCTTCGCGCCCTTGCCGCTGGCCTGGCTCGCGCAGCACGGGCGGCGCGTGGCCGACCTCTTGGCTGCGCGCAGCACGAACGGCGCCCTGCCCGCCGCCGCCCTGCCCGACCTGGCCCGGCTCTACGCCGAGCTCGGCGAGCCGCCACCGCCGGGCTTCGCCCGCCTGCGCGCGCTGGTCGACGACTTCGAGTCCCTGCCCGATCCAGCCCTGCCCGCCGACCTGCACGCCGAGCTGCGCGGCTATCAGCGCGACGGCGTGCGCTGGCTCGCCTTCCTGCGCGCGGCCGGACTCGGCGGTCTGCTCGCCGACGACATGGGCCTGGGCAAGACGCTGCAGGCGCTGTGCGCCGTCTCGGGCCGCACGCTGGTCGTGGCGCCCACCAGCGTCTTGTTCGGCTGGGCCGAGCAGGCGCAGCGCTTCCGGCCCGCCCTGCGCACTTCGGTGTACCACGGCGCGAAGCGGGCGCTCGATCCCGCGGCCGACCTGACGCTCACGAGCTATGCGCTGTTGCGGCTCGACGCCGAGCTGCTCGCCGCGGTCGACTGGGACACGGTCGTGCTCGACGAGGCCCAGGCGATCAAGAATCCCGACAGCCAGGTCGCGCGCGCGGCGTTCGCGCTGCCCGGCGCGTTCCGAGTCACCCTGACCGGCACGCCCGTGGAGAACCGCCTCGACGAGCTGTGGAGCCAGCTGCACTTCTCGAACCCGGGCCTGCTCGGCTCGCTGCGCGACTTCCGCGAGCGCTACGCGCGGCCGGTCGCGGCCGGCGAGCCAGGCGCGGCGGCCCACCTGCGCGCGCGCATCGCGCCCTTCGTGCTGCGCCGCCTGAAGAGCGAGGTCGCGCGCGAGCTCCCGCCGCGCACCGAGGCGGTGCTGCACTGCGAGCTCGACGCCGACGAGCGCGCCGTCTACGACGCCGTGCGCGCCGCGTCGCAGCGCGAGGTGGTCGAGCGGCTGTCGGCCGGCGGCAACGTGCTCGAGGCGCTCGAGCTCTTGCTGCGGCTGCGCCAGGCCGCCTGCCACCGGGCGCTGGTGCCGGGGCAGCACGCGACCGGCTCCACCAAGCTCGCGGTCCTGTGCGAGTCACTCGAGGAGGCCGTGGCCGAGGGCCACAAGGCGCTCGTGTTCTCGCAGTGGACGTCGCTCCTCGACCTCGTCGAGCCCGAGCTGCGCGAGCGCGCGATCGGCTTCACGCGCCTGGACGGCAGCACCGTCGACCGCGCGGGCGTGGTCGAGACCTTCCAGTCGCCGGCCGGTCCGCCCGTCCTCTTGCTCTCGCTGCGCGCCGGTGGCGTCGGCCTCAACCTGACCGCCGCGGACCACGTCTTCCTGCTCGACCCGTGGTGGAATCCCGCCGTCGAAGACCAGGCCGCCGATCGCGCCCACCGGATCGGTCAGGACCGCCCTGTCTCCGTATATCGCCTGGTGGCGCGCGACACCGTCGAGGAGCGCATCCTGGCGCTCCAGGAGCGGAAGCGCGAGCTGGCACAGGCGGCGCTGGCTGGCGCCGACCGGGCCAACGCCATCTCCCGCGAGGACTTGCTCGCCCTGCTTGCGTGAGGCCGATCACACGGCCCGGCCCGGGTGACTCCGATCACAGCTCGCATGGCACCCGTTTGGTGGACTCGATCCGGGCAGGCGGCCGGAGCCTTCAATTCCGGCGGGGGAAATCAGGGAGCACCTGTGCAGCGAGCGCTGCTGGCCATCACGGTCGCCGCTTTCGGGCTGATCGCGTCTGCATGTCAGACGCCGTTCGCAGCGGCGGTATTGCGCGAGCAGGCCGCGCCGGCCTCGAGCCAGGTCGCCCTGGCCCCGGCACCCGCGGAACTCACTCGCCCCTCCCCGCAGCCGCAGGCTCGGCCCGCGCCGGCGCTCCAGCGCCCGCGGCTCTCCGAGCGCATCGCCGGGCTCTTGGTGGTGCGAGCGCCCGACCTGACTCCGGTCGACCGCGCACGCGTCGCGGCCGCGATCGAAGACGCCGTGCAGGCGCATCAGCTCGACCCGTCGCTCGTGCTGGCGATCATCGAGCAGGAGAGTGGCTTCGACCCGCATGCGCACGGTCGGGGTGGCTCGATCGGCCTCATGCAGGTGCGTCCGTTCGTGGCGCGCGACGTCGCGAAGCGCCACGGCATCCCCTTCACGGGCAAGCGCACGCTGCTCGACCCGGCGGCCAACGTGGCGATCGGCGCCTGCTACCTGGGCGAGATGTTCGACATGTACACCGACCCGGCGCTCGCGATCTCGGCCTACAACCTGGGTCCCTACCGCGTGCAGCGCATGGTCGCGCGCGGGCGGACGCCGCGGCCGCCGTACCTGTTGTCGGTGTTGGCGCGCTACCAGGAGCTCTCGAGCCAGTTCGGCCCGGTCGAGCCCGAGGACATCGAGGACGCCGAGGCCGACTGAACCCGGCGCCCTCCGTCTCCGACCTCTAGAATCGGACGCTCCGGAGGGGTGGACGTGAGACAGGTGTGGATCGAGCGCTTCGGCCGGCCCGAGGTGCTCCGACTGCGCGAGGCGCCCGACCCGATGCCGGGGCCGCGCCAGGTCCGGGTCCGCGTCGAGGCGATCGGCGTGAACTTCGCCGACGTGATGGGCCGGCTCGGGCTCTACCCCGATCTGCCCAAGCGCCCGGTGGTGCCTGGCTACGAGATCGCGGGGCGTGTCGACGCGGTGGGCGCCGAGGTCGAGCCCGATTGGATCGGGCGCGACATCCTCGCCCTGACCCGCTTTGGCGGCTACGCCGACACCGTGTGCGTGCCGGAGGTCCAGCTCGCGACGCGGCCCGCGGACATGAGCGCCCCGCAGGGCGCCGCGCTGCCCGTGAACTACCTGACGGCCTGGCAGATCCTCGAGGTCATGGGCGGCCTGCGCGCGGGCATGACCGTGCTGATCCACTCCGCGGGCGGCGGCGTCGGGATCGCCGCGCTGCAGCTCGCCAAGCGCATCGGCGCGACCACGATCGGCACGGCCTCGTCGGGCAAGCACGACGCGCTGAAGCGCCTCGGCCTCGACTTCGCGATCGATCCGTACCACGACGACTTCGAGCAGCGCGTGCGCGAGTACACGCGCGGCCGGGGCGTCGACCTGGCGCTCGACGCGGTCGGCGGGAAGTCGTTCCGCCAGAGCTACCGCTCGCTCTCGCCGACCGGCCGCATGGCCATGTTCGGGCTCTCGGCGGCCGCCACCGGCAAGCGCCGGAACCTGTTCAAGGTGGCGTGGACCGCGGCGCGCATGCCCTGGCTGGCCTTCGGCCCCGCCCGCCTCATCAGCGAGAACAAGGGCGTGTTCGGCGTGAACCTGGCCCACCTGTGGGAGGAGATCGACCGGGTGAACGGCTGGCTCGACGCGCTCCTGGGCTGCTGGAACCGGCGCGAGATCGCGCCGCTGATCAGCGCGAGCTTCCCGCTCGACCGTGCCGCCGAGGCGCACCACTACATCCAAGACCGCAAGAACATCGGGAAGGTGGTGCTCGTGCCGTGACCGACCTGCGCGGCAAGACGGCGCTCGTGACCGGCGCGACCAACGGCATCGGCCGCGCGTCGGCGCGCGCGCTCGCGCGCATGGGCGCGCGCCTGTGGCTGGTGGCGCGCGACGCGGGCCGCGCCGAGGACACGCGTGCGGAGATCGAGAATGAGTCGCCGCGCGCGGAGGTGAACGTGCTGCTGGCGGACCTCGGCTCACAGGCCGAGGTGCGCCGCGCCGCGGCCGAGTTCCTGTCTCACGGCGAGCCGCTGCACATCCTGCTGAACAACGCGGGCGTGATGGAGCTCGCGCGCAGCGAGACGCGCGACGGGATCGAGACCACCTTCGCGGTGAATCACCTCGCCTACTTCCTGCTCACGCTCCTGCTCTTGGAGCGCATCCGCGAGAGCGCGCCCGCGCGCATCGTGAACGTGGCCTCCGACGCGCACAAGATGGGCGGCCCGCTCGACTTCGACGACCTGGGCGCGTCGAAGCGCTACTCGGCGTGGGGCGTCTACGGCCGCTCGAAGCTCGCGAACCTCTTGTTCACGCGCGAGCTGGCGCGGCGCCTGGCGGGCTCGGGAGTCACCGTGAACGCGCTCCATCCGGGGATGGTGCGCACGGGCCTCGGCCAGAACAACCACGCCCCGGTGCTCAAGTTCCTGACCAAGCTGGCGCGCCCGCTCTTTCGCTCGCCCGAGCAGGGCGCGGAGACCTCGATCTGGGCCTGCAGCGCGCCCGAGCTCGAGGGAGTCACTGGCCGCTACTTCGGCGACCGGCGCGAGACTGCGCCGCACGCCAACGCGCGGGACGACGCGGCGGCGCGCCGCCTGTGGGAGGCGAGCGAGAAGCTCGTCGGGATCTCGGCCTAGCGGCGATGCGCGAAGTCCGCGATATACGCGCGGCTTGCCCACGACGGTAGAGATGCCCGACCGGGGAAATTCGCGGGTCGACGTGGTGTCGGTGCGGCTCGCATTCGGCGACCGCCGCGTGTTCGACGGCCTGTCGTGCCGCTTCTCGCAGGCGAAGATCTCGGTGATCCTGGGCGCGAGCGGCGTCGGCAAGAGCACGCTCCTGCGACTCATGGCGGGCCTGCAGCGGCCCAACTACGGCGACATCTGGATCGGCGAAGAGGAGATCTCGCGTCTGCCCGAGCGCCAGATGCGCCGCGTGCGCAAGCGCCTGGGCATGATGTTCCAGGGCGGCGCGCTGCTCGACTCGATGACCGTGTTCGACAACGTGGCCCTGCCGCTGCGCGAGCGCACGCGCCTGCGCGAGAAGGAGATCGCCGAGCGCGTGCACGCCCAGTTCGAGGCGGTGGGCCTGAAGCGCGTCGACTCGCTCTTGCCCGGAGAGCTGTCCGGCGGCATGAAGAAGCGCGCCGCGCTCGCGCGCGCCATGGTCACCGAGCCCGAGATCCTCTTGATCGACGAGCCATTCTCGGGTCTCGACCCGCTCGCGGTGCGCCTGATCGAAGCGCTGCTCGTCGAGGTGAACCACACGAAGGGACTCACGATGATCCTCACCAATCACCACATCGGGTCCACCATGCGCATGGCCGACGAGGTGGTCTTCCTGGTCGATGGCGCGGCGATCTCCGGCACCGTGAAGGAGATCAAGGAGAGTCCCGACCCGCGCCTCCAGCGCTTTCTCGTGGCCGCCGGGACCGGCCCCGCGCTCGAGGACGCGAGCTGATGTTCGAGCTGGTTCGCGACGTCGGCTGGCGCACGATCGAGAACGTCCACGGCCTGGGCGGAATCACGCTGTTCGGCTCACGGCTGGTCTACGAGACCTTGGTGCCGCCGTACCGGCTGCGCCGTGTGATCGACGAGCTCTACAACACGGGCGTGCTGTCACTCGCGATCGTGTGCACGTCGGGCCTGGCGGTGGGGCTGGTGCTCGGGCTGCAGGGCTACAACACGCTGGTGCGCTTCGGCGCCGAGCAGAGCGTGGGCGCGGTGGTGGGTCTCTCGCTCGTGCGCGAGCTCGGCCCGGTGCTCACCGCGCTGCTCGTGACCGGCCGCGCCGGCTCGGCGGTGGCTGCGGAGATCGGCGCCATGGTCGCGACCGAGCAGCTCGACGGGCTGCGCATGATGTCGGTCGACCCGCTGGACTTCGTGACCCAGCCCAAGGCGCTGGCGCTCGCGCTCGCCATGCCGCTGCTCTCCGCGCTGTTCATCGTGTTCGGCCTGTTCGGCGGGTATCTCGTGGGCGTGGGCCTGCTGGGCGTCGACGCGGGCACGTATCTCTCGAGCCTCGAGAACAACATCGACTTCCGCAACGACGTGCTGGGCAGCCTGCTGAAGTCGGTGGTGTTCGGCGCGCTGGTCGGCCTGGTGGCCACCTGGCGCGGCTACACGTCGGCGCCGAACTCCGCGGGGGTCAGCCGTGCGACCACGGGCGCAGTGGTGCAAGCTTCGGTGGCCACACTGATGTTCGACTACGTGATCACCGCACTCTGGGGGGTTGGGGTATGAGTCGCTCGCCGATTCGCGACTTACTCGTGGGGGTGTTCGTGCTCTCCGGGCTGGCTGCGCTCGCCTATCTCTCGATCGAGCTGGGCGGGGCCGCGTACTCGGGCCCGGGCGGGCTCACGCTCTACGCCAACTTCGACGAGATCGGCGGGCTGGCCAAGCGCTCCCCGGTGGTGATCGGCGGCGTGAAGGTCGGCCAGGTCACGGGCATCGAGCTGGCGAAGGACGGGAGCTTCCGCGCGCGCGTCAAGATGGACGTGGACAAGAACCTGAAGCTCCCCGACGACACCCAGGCGGCCGTGCTGACCCAGGGCGTGCTCGGCAACCAGTACGTCGGGCTCTCTCCGGGCGGATCCGACACCTTCCTGGCCCAGGGCGGAGAGATCGCCTACACGCAGAGTGCGGTCGTGATCGAGCGTCTGATCGGAAAGGTGATCCAGAGCCTGGGCGGCAGCAGCAACAGCAGCGGCGGGGGCGGAAGCGGCGACGGCGGCAAAGCCCCGAGCGGAGGAAAGGGCTCGTGAGCTTTCGCCTGTCGCGGCTGCTGATCGCGGGCGCCGCCAGCGCGTGCTTCGCGTGCGCGGAGGCGAACGGTCCCGCGCAGCCGGAGCTGGCCGGGCACGCGATGGTCTCCACCGATTCGCCCGACGCCGTCTACGACCCGTTCCAGCCCTTCAACCGGGCCATGTTCTGGGTCAACAACGACGTGCTCGACGCCTACATCTACGGGCCGCTCGCGCACGGCTGGATGTTCATCACGCCACTCACCGTGCGCATCCACCTGGAGCAGTTCGTCGACAACCTGAACTCACCCGGGTACGTGGTGTATCCGCTGCTGCAGCTCGACCCGAAGCAGTCGGGCATCGCGCTGGCCCGCTTCGGCATCAACACGACCGTCGGCATCGCGGGCATCTTCGACCCGGCCGACCACTATCTCCACCTGCGCGCACGGCGCGAGGACATGGGTCAGACACTCGGCGTCTGGGGCATGACGCCCGGGCCGTACCTCGTGCTGCCGGTGCTGGCGCCGCGCAGCTGCGCGCGCGATCTCGTGGGCATGCCGTTCGACTGGCTCTTGAACGTGGGCGACGGCTACTTCTGGCCGCTGTTCGCGCCCTACGGCGAGACCATGCTGCGCGACATCAACCGGCGCGCGCTGGTCGACGCCGACCTCAAGGCGGCGCGCGATGCGGCGGTGGACTGGTACAGCTCCGCGCGCGACCTGTATTTCCAGGCGCGCGAGCGCGACATCCGAAACGGCGCGGAGCCCGTGGAGAAACCCGACAATGACCTGTACGAGAGCGACGACAGCGAGAGCCTGCCGGAGTAGCGCCGCGGCGCTGCTCGTGCTGCTGTGCCTCGCCGCGGCGCCGCGCGCGTTCGCAGCCGACGATCTGGCGGCAGCCAAGGCATCGTTCCAGCAGACCGTCGACGACACGCTCGCGATCCTGAACGACAAGTCACTGAGTCACGACGCGCGCGTGCGGAAGCTCGAGGCGATCGCCAACGACCGCTTCGACTTCCCGAAGATGGCGCAGTTCGTTCTCGGCAAGAACCGCTCGCAGCTCACGCCCGAGCAGCAGGCTCAGTTCCTGGAAGAGTTCAAGCAGCACCTGACGCTCACCTACGGGCGCACCTTCGACCGCTACACCGGGGGCGAGAAGATCGCCGTCAGCGACGCGCGGCTCGAGACCAACAAGGACGTGACGATCCGCATGAACCTGTCCGGCGGCAGCGCGCCACCCGACGGCGTGCGCATCGACTACCGCCTGCGCCAGAACGGTGAACGCTGGCTGGTGATCGACGTGATTCCCGAAGGCGTGAGCCTGATCGGGAACTTCCGCTCGCAGGTCCAGGAGATCGTGACCCAGAAGGGCGTCGCGAACCTGATCCAGACGCTGCACGAGAAGAACGCCCAGGCGCAGTCCGAGCGCTCCAGCTAGCAGCGAAGTGATTGCGGCCCGCGGGCCCACGCACGCCGCGGACGCATGCGCGGCGCTGGCGCGGCCATTGCACCGGGACGTTTCCGGTGCAATGGAGGAGTGACATGAGCGCCCGCCGCGAGCCCCGCTGGGACCCCGCTTCGCCCGAAGTCCAGGCCAACCCGCATCCTCACCTCGCGCGCTTGCGCGACGCGGGGCCGATCCACCGCCACTTGGAAGCCGACGGGAACGTGGCGTGGATCCTGACCCGCCACGTCGACTGCGCGGCGCTGCTGCGCGACCCGAGCTGGTCGGCCGCGAAATTCCCCGCGTCGGTGCTCGCCACCGTGGCTGCGGACCCGCAGGCGCCGTTCAGCGTGGTGGCGCGCACGGCCCTGCACATGATGCTGCTGAAGGACGGCGCCGATCACGCGCGCCTGCGCACGCTCGTGAACAAGGCGTTCACGCCGCGCGTCGTGGCCGAGCTGCGGCCGCGCGTGCAGGCGATCGCCGACGAGCTGCTCGACGCCGCGGCGGGCCGCGGCGAGTTCGACGCGATCGAGGACCTGGGCATGCCCCTGCCGATCATCGTGATCGCCGAGCTGTTCGGCGTCCCGCTCGAGCGCCACGCCGACCTGAAGCGCTGGTCGGACGCGATCGCCACCTTCCTCGACGGCACGATCCGCGCGGGCGGCCTGGCCGGCGCGGCCGGCGCCTGTCTCGAGATGCGCGAGTATCTCGACGGCCTGATCGCGCAGCGCCGCGCGCAGCCGCGCACCGACCTCTTGAGTCGACTGATCGCGGCGCGCGAGGTGGGCGACCAGCTCTCCGACGACGAGCTGTTCTCGACCGTCGTGCTCGTGCTCGGCGCAGGTCACGAAACCACCACCAACCTGATCGGGAACGGGCTCCACGCCCTGCTGCGCCACCCCGGCGAGCTCGCGAAGCTGGTCGCGCGGCCCGAGCTGATCGGGCCCGCGATCGAGGAGCTGCTGCGCTTCGAAGGACCGGTCACGGTCACCTCGCGGCGCCCGGGCGCCGTGGCGCGCGAGCTGCTCGGCGAACGCATCGAGCCGGGCCAGGAGGTCTCGCTGATGCTGGCCGGGGCCAACCGTGACCCCGCCGTGTGGACGCACCCGGACCGGCTCGACCTCGCGCGCGGCGACGCGCGCCACCTGGCGTTCGGCTTCGGCGCGCACTTCTGCCTGGGCGCGGCGCTCGCGCGGCTCGAAGCCCAGATCGCGCTCGGCTCCGCGGTCGCGCGCTTCCCGAACATGAAGCTCGCCGACGAGTCACCCGAGTGGAAGCCGGGCATCGTGCTGCGCGGGCTGCGCGAGCTCTGGATCAGACTCTAGAGCTGCGCTCGGCTACCCTGGCCCGATGATCGATCTCCACTACTGGCCCACGCCGAACGGCTGGAAGATCTCGATCGCGCTCGAGGAGCTCGGCCTGCCCTACCGGGTCGTGCCGGTGAACATCGGCCGCGGCGAGCAGTTCCAGCCCGAGTTTCTCGCGATCAGCCCGAACAACCGCATGCCGGCGATCGTCGATCGCGCGCCGGCCGACGGCGGCAAGCCGATCTCGGTGTTCGAGTCGGGCGCGATCCTCTTGTATCTCGCCGACAAGACCGGAAGGCTGTGCCCGCGCGACCTGCGCGGCCGCACCGAGGTGCAGGAGTGGCTGATGTGGCAGATGGGCGGGCTGGGCCCGATGTCGGGCCAGGCGAATCACTTCCGCAACTACGCGCCCGAGAAGATCGCCTACGGCATCGACCGCTACACGAACGAGGTGAACCGTCTGTACGGCGTGCTCGACAAGCGCCTCGCGGGCCGTGACTTCATCTGCGGCGATTTCTCGATCGCCGACTGCGCGAGCTGGCCCTGGCTGCTCTCTCACGAACGCCTGGGCCAGACCCTGGCCGAGTTCCCGAACCTGCGCCGCTGGTACGACGCGGTGAAGGAGCGCCCGTCCGTGCGCCGCGGCATCGACGTGGGCAAGGAGCTGCGCACCCCGGGCACCATGGACGAGCAGGCGAAGAAGATCCTGTTCGGACAGACCGCCAAGTCAGTCGCTCGCTAGGCCGGCCCGCGAGCCGCAGGCGAACGTCGTCAGTTGAGACTCAGCTCGATCCGCATCTGCCCGATCAGGTTCGAGCCCGGGCCGGGCCGGTCGTGCACGGTGGCCCAGATCGCGTCGAAGTGGATGCGTGCCCAGCGGTTCAGGCCCCAGACCACGCCGCCGTTGAGCGTGGTCATCGAGCCGCCGTGCACGGGGCCGTCGCTCAGATTGATGTAGGAGATACGCGCGGCGAGCTCGAGGCTCCCGAAGCTGCGCTCGTCCCAATCGAAGGGGACCTTCGGCTGGATGGGAGTGAACAAGCCGGAGCGCGCGTCGTAGGGGCGGATCTCCCCGGTCATCATGTAGGCCGTCTCGAAGTAGCCGCCGTGGAAGAAGCGCGATCCGAAGTCACTGGAGCTCACGAACGACCCGATCCACTCGCCCTGCAGGGTGAGCGGGCCGGCGCGGCGCGCGAACTCCACGCCCACCTGCGCCGCGTCGCCTTGGATGTCGCCGGTGTCGACGAGATAGGGCGAGATCGAGCTCTCGGGACGCGCGCGGTAGTGGATGTCGCCCGAGCCCGAGAACGAGTATCCGAACGAGAGCCCCAGGTGCAAGAGCGCCGCGTTGGGGTCGTCCGGCACCCCACCCGGCCGCCAGGCGGCGCGCAGCGAGGCGCGAAAGGGCGAGTCCGAGGCGTCGCTGAACTGCTGTGACTGGCCGACGGACGAGAGACTGCCGATCAGCGCCACGTCGGGGTCGAGCCAGCGGTTCCGGCCTTCGAGCCCGAGCCGATAGCCGGGCGCGAACGCGGAGACCGGCGCCGCGGCCTCCATGAACGAGCGCTCCGTGCTCGAGGTGAGCTGCTCGAGCGAGAACGGCGGGTCGATGTACCCGAAGCGGACCCGCTCGAACCACGCGGTGGGGTACCAGCCGAGCCAGAAGTCGTTGAGATAGAAGCGCCCCTCTTCGGCACCGAGAGACACCTTGTAGTAGGTGTCGATCCCGTACGAGACGCGCCCGAGCGTCTCGATGCGCAGCCGGCGGAGCTGGGCGTCCCAGCCGTTGCGGTCGTCGGGATTGGCGGACCAGTCGTAGCCGTAGTCGACGAACAGGCTGGCTCCGACCCGGCCCACGATGCCGAAGTCCTGAACGAGCTTGAGCTCCTGCGTGATCTGGTCCGGAGTCAGCGCCCAGACCTCGTAGGTCGGCGCCCCGTCCCAGGCGAAGCGGTGCTCGAGGTGCCAGCTCTCCTCGGCCGGCTCCTGTACGGGCGCGGGCGCGGGCGCCGGCTCCTCCCCCCTCGCCGCGCCCGGGAGCACCCAGAGCGCGGCGAGGAGGAGGCCACGAGTCACTGCGGCGTCGAGGCGAACAGGTTGCCGTGGAGCTGGTCCGAGACCCATCCGATCGCCCGTTGCGCGCGCACGCTGTTGCCCGCGGCGTCGAGCGGCGGCGAGAACGCGGCGATGCCGAAGCGGCCCGGCGCCACCGCGATGATGCCGCCACCCACGCCACTCTTCGCCGGCAGGCCGACGTGATACAGCCAGATGCCCGCGTCGTCGTACAGACCCGCCGTCGCCATGACCGCGAGGATGCCCGGCACGTGCTTCGGGTCGATCACCTGCTTCTTGGTGATCGGGTTCTTGCCGCCGTTCGCGAGCGTGGCGGCCATCTGCGCCAGGTCCTTCGCCGACACGTTCACCGAGCACTGACGCGTGTACACGTCGGTCACCATCTTCGAGTCGTCGGTGATCAGACCGTAGGCGTACATCAGGGCGCCGATCGCCTGATTGCGCTGGTTCGTCTCGGCCTCGGATTTGTAGACCTCCTGGTTGACGTCGAGCGAGCGGCCCGCGAAGTCGCTGTAGGTCGACAAGATCTTCGACCACTTCTCGGCATCGGTCTTGCCGCCGACCATGCCCGTGGTCGCGATCGCGCCGGGATTCACCAGTGGGTTCATCTGGTGGCCCTTGTACTGCTCGATCGCGACGATCGAGTTGAAGACCTGGCCGGTGGCGTCGACGCCGACCGAGTCCTCGATCTTCTTTTCGCCCGCGTCCTGGATCACGCGCGCCATGGTGAACACCTTTGAGATCGACTGGATCGAGAAGAGTGAGTCGGCATCGCCGACCGAATACGACTTGCCGTCGGTGGTCACGAGCGCGATGCCGAACAGCTTGGAGTCGAC
This sequence comes from Myxococcota bacterium, assembly GCA_035498015.1. NCBI lineage: Bacteria > Pseudomonadati > Myxococcota > Myxococcota bacterium. The sequence continues at coordinate 30,621 of DATKAO010000141.1, read as the reverse complement.
CTTCGCGAGCGCCGGGATGTAGTCGGCGTTCTTGCCCTCGGTCACGCCCTGGAACTTGGCGTGGGCGTCGTTCAGGGCCTTCTGGATGGCAGCGGCGTCCTCGGCGGCGCGCGCGGCCCCGGCCGTCGCAGCGGCGAAGATCACCGCGGCCAGGAGTGACAGTGACTTGCTCATGCTCGTTTCCTCTCAGCGACCGCCGATGCGGCCATCGAAGTTGTAGTGGAAGGACACCTGGACGCGGGTATCCGACTTGTCGTTGCTGTCTTCGTTCTTGCGTTTGCCCCAGAGGATCTCCGGACCGATGAACACCTGCGGCACCGGGTGCCAGAGCACGTTGATGCTCATGTAGTCGATCTGCTTCATGGCCGTCGAGTGCTGTCCCCCGACGTTGAACTGCCGATGGGCGCTGTAGCCGAGCGAGCTCGTCCAGTGCTCGTCCCAGGTGCGGTTGTAGTACAGGAGCCAGCCCAGCGTGGGCACCGCGGTCACGCTCAGGCCGGCGTCCGGCGCCACGTCGGTGCCCCCGTCGTTCATGTAGTTCGCGATGCCATAGCCGTAGACCACGCCCGAGATGAGCTGGTCTCCGGTCAGTGACTCGACGAGCGAGCCCATCTCGAATACGTTGCCGACGTCCAGGCCCCACCCGACGACGCGGCGGTGGAACTGGTCCCCGGTACCGAGCGTGCCCTCGATGCCGATCGAGCGCAGCAGCGCGGAGAGCTGCAAGTGACCCCAGCGGTCGTTGTAGCGCACCATGCCGGTGAGATCGGGATACTTGTTCCACGGCGTGGCCGTGAGCGCCGGGTCGACGAGCCCGGCCTTGCCGGAGTCGATGCCGGCGCCCGGCGCTTCGAGGGCGACGGCGAGCTTCCAGTTCTCGTCGGAGATCGGCGTCCAGCGGATCTGCGGGTTGCGCAGGAACACCATGCCCGGCGGCCCCCAGTAGTCGATCGTGTTCGGGAAGAGATCGCCGTCCATGAACAGACTGTTGGTCTGGCCCGCGCCCCACTCGCCCAGCTCGCCCCACATGTGGCGCACGCGCATGGTGGTGTTGCCCGCGTCGACGCCCACGCCGTACAGGTCGAACTCGAACTTGGTCTTGATGTCGCCCGCCGCGGTCGGGATGAAGCCGTTGAAGCCGAGCCGTGACTGGCGCACGCTCAGGATCGTCTCGCCGTCCTGACCGCAGCCCGGATCTTGCGGGCAGATCACGGGGATCTTGGAAGGCCGCAGCGTGGCGTTCCAGGCCGGGTCCACCCGGTTGAAGTCGTAGATCCCGTCGAGCTGCAGGAAGCCGTACACGTCGAGATAAGCGCTGGGCTTGCCGGGCGCCGGCTGGGCCGCGCCCACGGCGGGCAGCACTGCTCCGGCGCCGTAGCTCACCTTCTCGACGCCTGCCTTCTGGTCCTCGAGACTGATCAGCGCCTGGTCGATGCGCTTGCGCTGCTCCGCGAGCGCGGCGCGCTCGTCGGAGAGTGCCTGCCGCTCCGCGGCGATCTCTGCCTTGAGCTGGCGCAGGTCGGCTGCCTCGTCGGCGCCGGCCCGGCCCGAGTGACTCGATATCAGCGCGGCCACGCACGTCGTCGCCGCGAGACACTTGAGGCGATTGGACCTCACGGTTCGCCCTCCCCCGGTGGAATGTTGGTGAAGCGTTGCCATCTTGGGGTCGGAGCTCGCGTTCCGTAAAGTACAATCGACGGCTTGGAATCGACGAACAGGGGGAAGGCCGCATGACCTGGACCACGGGACTTTCTGTCGCAATGCTGCTGATCCTGGCCGCTCGCGCACCGGCTGCCGACTCGTCGAGCTACGAGCTCGACGACTCACACGTGCACCTCACGAACTACGTGCAGCAGGGCCCGGACGCGCGCGCGTTCCTGAAGACCATGGGCACGAAGGTCGGGCGTGCCACTCTGTTCGGCATTCCGCTGCAGCAGACCTGGTCGTACGAGAACTCGGGCGACTTCCAGCCGACCTACTATCTGCACACCGACGCACCGCTCTACTACTACTCGTTCACCGACGCGTGGATCGCCTCGCAGTGGCTGTCACTCACACCCGCGGAGCGCGCCCGCTTCGACCCGATGATCACCGGCTCCAACCCGGCCGACATGTACGCGGTGGAGCACATCCAGCGCGTGCTGAAGGTGTTCCCGGGCGTGTTCGAGGGCATCGGCGAGTTCACGATCCACAAGGAGTTCGTGTCTTCGAAGGTCGCGGGCGACACCGCGAGCCTGACCGACCCCGCGCTCGACCGCATCTTCAGCTTCGCGGGCGAGTCCGGCTTGCTCGTGCTGATCCACGAGGACATCGACGTGCCGTTCGCGAAGGAGGGCAGCAAGCCCGAGTACCTGGAGCAGATGAAGGCGCTGCTCGCGCGCCATCCACAGGCCACCACCATCTGGGCGCACATGGGGCTGGGTCGCGTGATCCATCCCGTTCAGGCGAGTCAGGCCGGAGTGACCGAGCGCAACCCCGGCCAGCTCGAGATCGTCTCGTCGATCCTCTCCGACCCCAAGTTCAAGCACGTCTACTTCGACATCTCCTGGGACGAGGTCGCGAAGTGGGTCGTGGCCAGCCCGGAGACCACGAGGCGCACCGCCGAGGTGATCAACGAGTTCCCGGATCGCTTCCTGTTCGGCACCGACGAGGTCGGGCCCACCGACCCCGACGCGTATCTCCACGTCTACCGCCAGTACGACCCGCTGTGGGCGCTCCTCCGCGCGGACGCGCGCCAGAAGGTGCGCAAAGGCAACTACGAGAGACTCTTCGACGCCGCGCGCCACAAGGTGCGCGCCTGGGAGAAGGCTCACCCCTGACGGGAGCGCCTCCAGCCCCAGCCCAGCAGGCGCTGGCTGGTCACCGGCGCCAGCCGCTTCAGCCAGTCAGCCAGGTAGGTCTCGACGCCGATCCGCACGCGCGCCCGGTTGCGCTCGATCGCGCGCACGATCTTGCGCGCCGCCTTCTCGGGCGGCATGGCGAAGCGCTCGAACAGCTCGGCGGTGTTGCGGTTGTCTTCCACGTCCCGGGGCGTCGAGCCGCGCGAGGCGCGCACGATGTTGGTGCGGATCCCGCCCGGGTGAACGCAGGTGACTCCCACGCGCGTGCCCGACAGCTCCGAGATCAGCGCTTCGGAGATGCCGCGCACCGCGTACTTGGTGGCGTTGTAGGACACCTGCGTGGGCACGCCCACCAGCCCGAAGAGCGAGGAGATGTTCACGATCTGACCCTCGTCCTCGCGCAGGAGCTGCGGCAGGAACAGCTTGCAGCCGTACACCACGCCCCAGAAGTTGATGCCGACGATCCAGTGGAAGTCGTCGAGTGACTGGTCGGCGAGCTCACCCGAGACCGAGACGCCCGCGTTGTTCACCAGCACGTGCACGTGCCCGTGCTCGGCCAGCACCTCGGCCGGCAGGCGCTCCATGCGCGTGCGGTCCGAGACGTCGGCCCCGTGCAGCGAGACCTTCCGCCCCAGCGCCCGCACGCGGTCGGCCGTCTCCTGCAAGCCGGCCTCGTTCACGTCCACCAGCGCGAGCGAGCAGCCGCGCCTGGCCAGCTCGAGCGCGACGGCCCGGCCGATGCCGCTGGCCGCTCCGGTCACCACCGCGACCCGCCCCTCTAGCTTCACGGGCCGAGAATACACATCCGGAGGCGCGTTTGAATTAGCTTGGACCGGCTGGATATCATCGCCGCCATGAACTTCGATTTCTCGGAAGACCAAAAGCTGCTTCAGAAGACCGCGCGCGACTTCCTGGCCGAGCACTCGCCGCTGTCCGTGAACCGTGCGGTGCTCGAGTCCCGCAAGGACTGGAACCCCGAGCTCTGGAAGGAGACCGCCCAGATGGGCTGGCAGGGCGCGGCCATCCCGGAGAGCTACGGCGGCGCCGGCTTCGGGTATCTCGAGCTGTCGCTGATCGCGACCGAGATCGGGCGCGCGCTGGCGCCGATCCCGTTCGCGCCCTCGGTGTATCTCGCCACCGAGGCGCTCCTGCTCGCGGGCAGCGACGCGCAGAAGAAGAAGTGGCTCACGGCGCTGGCCGCGGGCGGCGCGGTCGGCACGCTGGCGCTGGCCGAAGGCCCGGGCTTCCCCTCGCCTGCCAGCCTGAAGACCAGCTACTCGGGCGGCAAGGTGACCGGCAAGAAGGTCGGCGTCCCGGCCGGCAACATCGCCAGCGTCGCGGTGGTGGCCGCGAAGTCGGGCTCGGGCGTCACGCTGGCGCTGGTCGACCTGGCGGCCGGTGGAGTGACTCGCCAGGCCACCGACTCGATCGATCCGACCCAGGCCGTGGCGCAGCTCGACTTCGCGGGCGCCCCCGCGGAGGTGCTCGGCGCCGAGGGCAAGGGCCACGAGCTGCTCGAGAAGCTGCTCGACCGCGCGGCCGTGCTCCTGGCCTGGGAGCAGCTCGGCTCGGCCGAGCGCGCGTTCGAGATGACGCGCGACTTCACCATGGGCCGCTACGCGTTCGGCCGGCCGATCGCGTCGTTCCAGGCGCTGAAGCACCGCATGGCCGACGAGTACGTGGCGCTCGAGCTCGCCAAGTCGAACTGCTACTGGGGCGCGTGGGCGCTCAGCGAGAACGACCCCGAGCTGGCCTTCGCGGCGCCGGCGGCGCGCGTGTCGGCCACGCAGGCCTTCGACCTGACCTCGGTCGAGATGGTGCAGATGCACGGCGGCGTCGGCTACACGTGGGAGTACGACTGCCACCTGTTCTATCGCCGGGCCAAGCAGCAGGGCCTGGTGATCGGCACCGCGTCGCACTGGCGCGAGAAACTGGTTCAGAGACTCGCCGCCAAGAGCGCGGCCTAGGAGACTGACTCGTGGACTTCAACGACACCAAGGCAGAGGCTGACTTCCGCGCACAGGCGAAGGCCTTCCTGGACCAGCATCTCAAGCCGCTCGCCAAGGGCGAGGCGAACAACATGCTGTCCGAGCGCGACGATCCCGATTCGCTCAAGCGCGCGAAGCAGTGGCAGGCCACCAAGTACGACAACGGCTGGGCGGTCCTGACCTGGCCGAAGGAGTTCGGGGGCCGCGAGGCCACGCCCATCCAGTCGGTGATCTGGAACCAGGAAGAGGCCAAGTACCGCACGCCGCCGGCGGTGTTCGGCATCGGCCTGGGCATGCTGGGCCCCACCATCATGGCGCACGGCACGCAGGAGCAGAAGGACAAGTACATCAAGAAGATGGCGCGCGGCGAAGAGATCTGGTGCCAGCTCTTCAGCGAGCCGGCCGCGGGCTCGGACCTCGCCGGTCTGCGCACGTCGGCCGTGAAGAAGGGCAACGACTGGATCGTCAACGGCCAGAAGATCTGGACCACCGGCGCTCACTTCAGCAAGTGGGGCATGATCGTGACTCGCACCGATCCGACGGTCGCGAAGCACGCCGGCCTGACCTACTTCATCGTCGACATGGAGTCACCGGGCATCGAGATCCGCCAGATCAAGCAGATCAACGGCGGCTCGGGCTTCAACGAGGTGTTCTTCAGCGACGTGAAGGTGCCCGACTCCAACCGCCTGGGGCGCGTGGGCGACGGCTGGCGCGTGGCGCTGACCACGCTCATGAACGAGCGCGCGTCGATCGGCGGCGGCGGCGGCGGCATGCGCACCGAGGACCTGATCCGCCAGGCGCGCGAAGCCGACTGGAACGGCCGGCCGGCGCTGGAAGACAGCGCGGTGCGCCAGAAGATCGCGGACTTCTACATCCGCTCTTCGGGCCTGAAGTACACCGGCTACCGCACCCTGACCGCGCTCTCGCGCGGCACCACGCCGGGACCGGAGAGCTCGATCGGCAAGCTGGTCGGCGCGCCGCTGGGCCAGGACGTGTCTGCCTTCGCGATGGAGCTCCAGGGCCTCGCGGGTGGTGCGATGGGTCCGGCGCAGGAGGGCTATCTCGGCTCGCCAGGCCTGCGCATCGCGGGCGGCACCGACGAGATCATGCGGAACATCCTGGCGGAGCGCGTGCTGCGGCTGCCGCCCGAGCCGCGGCTCGACAAGGAGACCGCATTCCGCGACATCCCGACCGGCCCCGCCACGAAGTGATTCGCGCGCGCGCGTGATCGTCGCCGACGAGAGCGCGCGCACGCTCTCGCTCGGCGTCGAGGACCTGCTCGACGCCGGCGAGCACGGTGCCGGCTTCGCGCGCGACGAGGCGCCCGAAGCCGCGCCGCTGCGCGCCGAGGCGCTCGCGCAGGCGGCGGCCTCGGGCGCGCGCTGCCAGGTCGCGCTCGAGGTGCCGCTCACCTGGCGTGAGTGGACGCTCCACGTGTCCGGTACCGCCGACGTGCTGCGGCCGGGCGCGCACGGCTCGTCTCTCGAGCAGCTGCGCGTGGTGCCCGACGGCGGTCCCGACGGCGCCGGGCGCGCGCTCGAGCGCGCGGGCTTCACGGCGCTCCTGCTCTCGTACGCGGGTGAGTCGGTCGCGCGGGTAGCGGTGCTCGAGCTCGCTCTCGACGGCAGCGCCTCGCGCGCCGACCTGGTGTTCAAGCGCGAGGCGTGGGAAGACCTGCTGCGCGGGCGGCTCGACGAGCTGGCGCAGCGCGCGGAGCTCGAGCTCGGCCGGGCGCGCCGACGCCGCACGCTCGAGGTGCCGTTCCCGTTCGGCGAGCCGCGCCCGGTGCAGGAAGCCATGCTGCGCGAGGTCGCCGGGGCCGCGGCCTCGGGGCTGGTGCTCTTGTGCGCCGCGCCGACAGGCGTGGGCAAGACCGCCGCCGCGCTCCACCCTTTCCTGTGCGACGCGCTCGCGCACGACCGCCGCGTGTTCTTCGTGACTTCGCGCGGCTCGCAGCAGGAGCTCGCGCTCGAGACACTGCGGCGCATGCTGCCGGCGGGCGGGCCCGCGCTCGGCTTGCAGATCTCGGCCAAGGAGCGCGTGTGCCCGCAGGAGCGGCTGGGCTGCGTCGAGCGCCGCTGTCCCTGGGGCCGGCGCTTCGTCGAGCGGCTGACCCGCACGGGTCTGCTCGACTCACTCGAGACGCGCGGCGTGATGTCGGCCGAGGAGGTGGCGGTCGAGGCGCGCGCGCACGAGCTGTGTCCGTTCGAAGTCACGCTGCGGCTGGCGCAGCGCGCCACGGCCGTGGTGTGCGACTTCAACTACGTGTTCGACCCGCGGGTCGCCCTGCGGCACCTGTTGAACGAGGCGTCGGGGCGCGACCTCCTGGTGGTCGACGAAGCCCACGACCTGCCCGAGCGCGCGCGCGGCGCGCTCTCGCCCGCGCTCGATCTGGACCGGCTCGAGTCGCTGGGCACCTGTCTCGAGCTGCAGATCGAGCCCGCGTATCAGCGTGCCGGGGAGCTCCTGCGCGAGGTGGCGAGTCACTGTCGCGGCGGGGCCGAGCGGCTGGCACAGGAGCGGGAGTCCGTGGCGCCGTGGGTCGAGCCGCCGGCGCGCGGCTTCTGGGAGCCGGTCGCCCTGCGCGCGGCCGTGTCGCAGATGGAGACCCAGGCGCTCGTGGCCCACGCGGCGCCGCTCGACTCGCGCCTCGCCCCGCGGCGCGAGGGCCGCGACGCCCGGCTGCGCGATCCGGTGCAGTCGGCGCTGGCCGACGTGCGTGACTTCGCGGCCGCGGCCGAGGCGGACCCGGACCAGTTCGCCGCGCTCTGGTCTCCCGACCGCGCATCGCTCCTGTGTCTCGACCCCGCTCCGTGGCTGGGCACGCGCATCAAGAGCTTCCACGCGGCGGTGCTGATGAGCGCCACGCTGGCGCCGCTCGAGCACCACGCGCGCCTGCTCGGCGTCGAAGGCCCGCGCAGCCTGTCGCTCGAGCTGCCCTGCCCGTTCCCGCGCGCGAATCGGCTGCTTCTGGCCTCGACCGCGGTCGACACGCGCTTCCGCGTGCGCTCGGAGCACGCCGCGGAGCTCGCGCGCACGATCGCGCGCTGCGCCGCCACCCGGCGCGGCAACTGGCTCGCCTTCTTCCCGAGCTTCGCCTTCCGGGACGAAGTCGTGGCCCACCTGCCGCCGGGCGGCCCGCGCGTGCTCTTGCAGCTCCCGGGTGCGCCGGTCGAGCCGATCTTCGCGCGCCTGCGCGCCAACCGCGGCGCGCAGACCCTGCTCGTGTGCGGGGTACACGGGGGTGTGTTGGCCGAAGGCGTGGACTATCCCGGCGAGCTGGCGATCGGCGTGTTCGTCGTCGGACCGGGCCTGCCCAAGGTCGAGCTCGAGCGCGAGCTGGTGCGCGCCCACTTCGAGCGCGAGACGGGAGCCGGCTTCGAGTACGCGTATCTCGTCCCCGGTCTGGCGCGCGCGGTGCAGGCGGGCGGGCGCGTGCTGCGAGGGCCCGACGACGTGGGCGCGATCGTCCTGCTCGACCGCCGCTTCGCCGAGCCCGAGTATTTCGACCGGCTGCCCGGCTGGTGGCGCGATGAGATCGTGCTCAGCGAGGACCCCGCGCGCGAGCTGGCGGCGTTCTGGCGCGGCGGCCCGGGCCGGCGTTTGCAAGACTCCGGCGCGTGACCCGTCTGGCGCGCAGACTGGCCGGTGTGCTGCTCGTGGCAGCGGCGGCGCTCGTCTATCTCGAGTTCGCCTGGCCGCCCTTCTACGCCTTCGCGCCCCCGGAGCCGTTCCACGGCGACCACTGGTACAACCCCTACGCCGGCTACGCGGGAGGGGGGCTGCTCGCGAACTTCCACGCGCACTCGGAAGCGTGGGGCGGACTCACTTTCGGCAGCACGCCGCGCCACGAGCTCTACGCCATGTACAAGGCCAAGGGCTACGACGTGGTCGGAATCAGTGACTACATGTCGCTGTCTCCGCCCGACGCGCCAGGCGACCTGTACGTGTCGAGCTACGAGCACGGCTTCACCCCGGGTCGCCACCACCAGACGGTGCTCGGCGCCAGTCACGTGAGCTGGTTCGACTATCCAGCCGGCGGCTCGACCCGCCAGAAGCAGTCCGTGATCGACCTGCTGCGCGCGGACGCGCCGTTCGTCGCGATCAATCACCCCACGAAGGCGGGCTCGTACACGATCGCCGACCTGGAGAAGCTCTCCGGCTACGACGCGATCGAGGTCGCCACGAAGTACGGCGTGTGGGACGACTTCTGGGACGCGGCGCTGTCCGCGGGCCGGCCGGTCTGGGGGCTCGCCGCCGACGACGGCCACGCGCAGACCGACCAGGACGCCGGCAGTCACATCGGGATCGGCGCGCTCGTGATCCACGCCGACGCGCGTACGCCCGAAGCGGTTCTGCGGGCGCTGAAGGAAGGCCACTTCCATGCCCTGTACACGCGCCAGAACGAGGCGCCGCTGGCGCTCGAGCGCTGCGAATTCGAGGACGGCGCGCTGCACGTGCGCGTGGGCGAGCGCGCCAACGCGATCCGCTTCTACGGCGCGCACGGCGTGCTGCGCTACCAGGAGCTCGGCCGCGCAGAGGCCAGCTACACGCCGCGCGACGACGATCCCTACGTGCGCGTCGAGGTGCTCGCGCACGGCGCCGTGGTGTATCTCAACCCGGTGCTGCGCTGGGACGGCGTGGCGCTGCCGCGGCCCGAGGCGCGCTTTCTCGCGGCGCCGACCTGGGGCGTGCGCATGGCCGGTGCGGCCATGCTGGCCGTGTTCGCCTGGCTCGTGTGGCGCCTGCTGGTCCGCGCGCCTCAGGGCGGCGGCACGCCCGAGCTCGTGTCCGGGATCCGGAACAGCACGTAGCCGCCGTCGCGCTCGAGCAGCTCGAGCCGTTCGCTGTGCTCGAAGCGCGAGAGCTGCGGCCCGCCGCTGATGCCGATGCGCGGGTGCTGTTCGCCGAACACCACGGCCTCGGAGTATTTCCCGCCCGAGTCACTCACGTACTCGGTGGGCCGGCCGGAGTAGAAGCAGATGCTCGCGGCGTGGCGCAGGCCCAGCACGAGCAGCCGCTCGTCGGGACCGGTGAGCGCTCCGGCGCGCGCGGCGAGCCGGCGCAGCGGCGCGTTCACCTGCGCGTCGACGCGCGGCAGCACGAAGGCCGAGAGCAGCGTGTAGCCGGCCAGCGCGCCGCCGCACAGCGCGAGCCAGGCGCGTTCGCGCCGCTCCTGCCACCACAGCGCCGCGGCGATCGCCCCGGCGGCCAGCGCGAAGCCCGCGGCCGCGCACATCGGGCCCGGATCGAGCCGCTGGTCTAGACCGGGGTGGAGCGCCGTCTTGTCCGACAGCATCGAGGGCGGAAAGCGCGCCGCGAGCGGCAGCAGGGTCACCGCCACCGAGACCAGCGCCATCAGCGCGAACACCGCCCAGAGCGAGACAGCGAACGCGCGGTCGCGGGCGGAGTCACTCGGCCGGGCCACCAGCGCGCCGACCAGGAGCGCGCAGCCCGGCAGCACCGGCGCCACGTAGCTCGGCAGCTTCGTACCGGCGAGGCTGAAGAACGCGAACACGAGCGCGGAAAAGAGCGCGAACAGGCGCAAGTGTCTCGCGCGCTCGTCGCCGGCGCCCAGGCCGGCGCGCGCCGCCGCCAGCGGCAGGAGCGGCGCCCAGGGGAAGAGCGCGCCCAGGAGCACCGGCACGTAGTACCAGAGGGGACCGCCGTGGCCCTGCATGGGCTCGGCGAAGCGCCCCACGTTGTGCTCGACGAAGAGCGAGCGCAGGAAGCCGAAGCCGTGGGCGGCCCCGAGCGCGAGATACCACGAGCCGCCGAGACCGCCCACGATCGCCACGCCGAGCAGGAGCCAGCTCGGCCGCAGCAGCGCGCCCGGCCGTCGGCGCAGGAGCAGCTCCAAGAGCCCCGCCGCCGCCGGCAGCGCGAGCCCGATCGGTCCCTTGGTCAGCACCGCGAGCGCGCAGGCCAGACACGCCAGCGCGAACCAGCGTGTGTCTCGGGCGCGGTCCTCGAAGGCATGGTGCAGCGCGCCGACACACACGGTGAGCCACAGGAGCAGCAGCATGTCGGTGAGCGCGACGCGCGCCAGCACCGCGAACTCGAGCGCGCTCGCGAGCGCGACCGCCGCCGCGAACGCCGCACGCTCGCCCAGGGGCCGGCGCGAGAGCGCGAACAGCGCCATGGGCGCGGCGGCGCCGGCCAAAAGCGTCCCCAGCCGCGCGCCCGCGGGGCCGATCCCGACGAGCTTCATGCCCAGCGCCGAAGTCCAGTACAAGAGCGGCGGCTTCTCGAACCACGGCTCGCCGCACATCACCGGCACGAGCCAGTCGCCGCGGGCCAGCATCGCGCGCGCGATGTCTCCGTAGGCCGCCTCGTCGTAGTCGAGCAGGCCCGTAGCGCCCAGCCCCGCGAGCGGCAGGAGTCCCAGCGCGAGGAGAAGCCCGAGCTTGCGCAATCCGTGTCTCCGGCCGGGGCCGCGCAGCATAGGGAATCGCGCACCGCTACGCTTCGTGCCCGCATGGACGAGAAGTACCGCAGCGCGCTGAATCGCGACGTCCCGCCCGCCCGGCGCGGCGAGTTCGGCGCGCTCGAGATCGGTCCGCTCCAGGTCTGGCCGCCGGTCGTGCTCGCGCCCATGGCCGGGGTCACGAACGCGCCCTTCCGCACGCTGTGCAAGCGCTTCGGCGCCGGCCTCTACGTGTCCGAGATGATCACCGCGCGCGCGCTGGTCGAGGGCAACGAGAAGACACTGCGGCTCGCGGGCTTCGCGCCCGAGGAGAAGCCGCGCAGCCTGCAGCTCTACGGCGTCGACCCGGAGTACGTGGGCCGGGCGGTCGAATGGCTGGTGGGCGAGGCGCGCGTCGACCACATCGACATGAACTTCGGCTGCCCCGTGCGCAAGGTGACTCGCCGCGGCGGCGGGGCCGCGCTGCCGCTGCGCCCGCGGCTGTTGCGCAACATCGTGCGCGCCGCAGTGACTCGCGCGCGCGGCGTGCCGGTCACGCTGAAGTTCCGGATCGGCGTCGACGACGAACACACCACCCATCTCGACTGCGGCCGCATCGCCCGGGACGAGGGCTGCGCCGCGATCGCCCTGCACGCGCGCACCGCCGCGCAGCTCTACGACGGCGCGGCGCGCTGGGACGAGATCGCCCGCCTGAAGGACGCCGTGCGCGGCATTCCCGTGCTGGGCAACGGCGACGTCTGGGAGGCCGAGGACGCGCTGCGCATGATGCGCACCACGGGCTGCGACGGCGTCGTGGTGGGGCGCGGGTGTCTCGGCCGGCCCTGGCTGTTCCGCGACCTGTCCGACGTGTTCGACGGCCGCGCGCCCCAGGACCCGCCGCGCTTCGGCGAGGTCGCCGACCTGATGGCCGCGCACGCGGAGTTACTGGCGGCCTGGTTCGGCGAGTCTTTCGGCCTGAGAGGCTTCCGCAAGCACGCCACCTGGTACACGAAGGGCTTCCGCGACAGCAAGGCGCTGCGCGTGCGGCTGTGCGAGGTGCGCAGCCTGGCCGAGCTGGGCGGGATCCTGGCGGGGATCGACCGCGACGAGCCGTTCTCGCCGGTCGCCGTGCGCGCGCCGCGCGGCAAGAGCGGCGGCACCCAGCGCGTGGCCCTGCCCGAGGGCTGGCTCGAGCATCCCGACGACGAGACACCGCCCGGTGCGGAGGCCGAGGACCCGACCTCGGGCGGCTAGCTGCGTGTCAGCTGCGCCAGGTCTGCGCGCTGGCGCAGCCGTGCGCAAAACGGTGTCAAGCTCACACAGCGGCGCGCCGAAAATCTCGAGATGCAAGCGCCGCTCGGCCTGCCGTCGGGCTCCATCGTCGCCGACCGCTACGAGCTCACCGGTGAGCTCGGCCGCGGGGAACGCTCGATCGTGTACTGCGCGCGCGACCGCCGCTCGGGCGGCGACGTCGCGCTGAAGCTGCTCGCGCTCGCGCCCGAGACCGCTCACTTCGCGCGCCAGCGCCTGCGCCGCGAGTCCGAGATCGTGCGCGCGCTCGCGCACCCCGGGATCATCCGCCCGATCGAGCTCGTCGACCACGGCTCGTGGAGCCTGATCGCGATGGAGCTGGTCGCGGGGCGGTCACTCGCCGCGGCCATCGCGGCCGACGGCCCGATGCATCCCGACGCGGTCGCGCGGCTGGGCATCGAGGTCTCCGAGGCGCTGTCCGCCGCGCACCGCTGCGGGGTCGTGCACCACGACCTGAAGCCCGAGAACATCCTGCTCGACGCGGGCGGCCGCGCGCGACTCACCGACTTCGGCTGCGCGCGGCTCGAAGGCCAGGCGCTGCTCACTCTGCCCGAGGACCCGGTCACGCTGGCGGCGTTCCTGCCGCCCGAGGTGATCGAGGGCCAGCTCGCCGACCCGCGTTCCGACGTGTACTCGCTCGGGCTCGTGCTGTATTTCGCGCTCGTGGGGCACGTGCCCAAGGGCCAGCGCCCGAACCTGCCGCCGCCGCCGCTGGCGGGCGGCTACCACCCGCGCGAGAAACGCGACGACGTGCCCGAGTGGCTCGACGAGATCGTGGCGCGCGCGACGCGCGCCGAGCCGAGTCACCGGCTCGAGACCGCGGAGCGCCTGGGCCGCGCGCTGTCGCAGCGCTCGCTCGAGAGCCGCGGCGAGGACTCGGGCGAGGGCCGCGCGCTGCGCGTGTGCGTGCTGTGCCGCCGGCCGGGAACCCTGGGCCGCGCCGTGTGCCCGCACTGCGAGGACGTGGAAGGCGGCGCCGCCGACACCCTGGTGCTGGTCGTGCCCGCGAAGGGCAGCGAGGCGCGCGACGCGCAGCGACGCCTGCTGTCGGAGCTCACCAGCATTCCCGCGACTCAGCTCGCGCTGCGCAGCGCGGCCAACGCCCAGCGCGCGCTGGTGCGTGTCTCGGCCGCGCACGCCGAAGTGCTCGTGATGCGGCTGCGCGGGCGGGGCGTCGAGTCACGCGCGCTGCCCCTCGACCGCGCCTGGCTGGCGCTGCCCTACTGGAGCATGGCGCTCTCGGCCGCCACCGTGCTGGCCGGCGCGAGCGCCGCGTACGCGGGCTTCCCGCTCCTGCTCCTGGCTTCGATCGTTCCGGCCGTGGCGGCGCTGATCGCTGGCTGGGCGTGGATCCAGCGCGAGACGTTGCTCGGCGACAAGAGCGACGCGCCGCCGCCCGCCGCGCTGGTGCGCGCGGTCTCCGATGCCATGCCGCGCCTGCAGGTCGGCCAGGGCCGCAAGCTCCTGATCGAGCTCCTGCGCATCGGCCGCGACCTGTGGGTGCGCCTGTGCGCGGGCGAGGTCTCCGATGGCGCCCGCTCGGAGCTCACGGCCGTTCTGTTGTGCGGCTGTGACGCCGCGAGTGAGCTGGCGCGCCAGGACGGCGTGCTCGACGCGCTGCAGCTCCACGGCGAGCGCCGCAACGAGCCGCCGCCCGGACTCATGGAGAGTCGCGCGCTCTACCACAGCGCGCGCAGCCGTCTGGTCCAGGCCATGCTCGAGTGCGCGGCGTCGCTGTCGCGACTGCGCGCGCAGGACATGCTCGAGCCCGAAGACGAGCGCCGCGCGCTGCACGGGATCGGCTTAGAGCTGCGCGAGGAGCTCGAAGACGTGGCGAAGCAGGCGAGCGATGCGTCGCAGCTGTTCCCCGGCCGGCCGCTGCGCAGGCTGGACGACGCCTGAAACAGTTCGCGCCGGCCCTCTCTTCGAGAGCCGGCGCGAGTTTCAGTCGCCTGCTTGGATCAGGCGTTCGAGGCTGCGTGCGTCTGCAGCTGCGGCCCGTTGGGACCGTCGACGATCGTGACTCCCGGAAGATCGTTCGCCGGAATGCGCCACTGCTTGCCGATCCGGACCGCGCCGATCTGGCCTGACTCGATCAGGCGATAGACCGTGCGCGCCGAGATGCGCAGGAAGTTCGCCGCCTCGCGCACCGTGATCAGATTCTCCGCCATTGTGAATTCTCCCCCCATTGTTCGGCCCTTGCGGCCGCCTTTGTCTGTGCGGGTCTTTTGACCTTCACCACCGATCAACCCCGGTCAGCCCCGCCCTCTATGAAAACGTTTCGTCAGGGTCGCCAACTCCTTTAGTCATTTTTTGCGCAGCCGTGTAAGGCTTCGGAAAGAAAAGGGCTTTCGGGCGCGCCGCGCGCCGGCGCTCGAGCCCGGCCCCGGGCGCGGATGGCGCGCTCAGGTGCCCAGTGCAGCGGGGCAGACTTGGGAGATGCCGGGGGCGAGCGTCGCGAGCTTGCGGCGCACGATGGTGGCGTCGATGACGCCGCAGGCGTGCGGAGCGCCGATCACGGTGCAGCGGTGCTCGCCGTCGGCCGAGAGCGGGGCGCCGGTCGGGTTGGCGAGGCGCGCGCGCAGCGCGGACACGTCGCCCGCGTTCAGCACCTGGTCGACCAGGACGTCGCCGCACAGCGCGCCCGCCGGCTTCTCGAACATGCCCTCGCGCAGCGCCCAGACCGGGAGCCAGCGCAGCCACGGGTCGGAGGGCGTGGGGTTCAACCCGACCTCGACCTCGGTGTGCGCCAGCGGATAGCTCTGTGAGTTGTCGGCCGTGAGCACGCCGCCCAGGTGCAGGTGCGGCCAGGTGTTCGAGCCCGAGTGACCCACGTTGCCGATCTGCTGTCCCGCCGCGACCGACTGATTCAGCCCGACGGTGATGCTGTCCTGCTTCAGGTGATCGAAGAACAGCGAGTTGCCGCCGCCGATGTCGAGCGTCACGAAGTTGGGGTTGCCCGTGGCCGCGCTGCGCGGCGGCAGGTCGGGATTGTGGCTGTCGAGCGAAGTCACGACGCCGGCGAGCGGCGCGTACACGGGCTTCCCGAAGCTGTAGTAGTCGGCGAGGTTGGGGCTCGGCGAGTTCGCGTCGGGGTGGAGCAACGCGTCGACCTGGTTCAGGTCGTACGCCCAGTAGCCGGCGTGACTCCCCAGGCCGAACGCCCCCTGCCCCACGTAGATCTGGTCGGCGAGCGCGGGCGGCACCGGCACGGGCGTACCGGGCGCAGGCAGCGGCGGGTCGAGCGCGTAGGGCGTGGGCACGAGCCGGAACGACGCCACCGCGGGTCCGGTGTCCACGCGCGGCACCGAGGCCTGCGAGTAGTCCATCGTGAACGGAGTGACTCGCACCCAGCTGCGGGCGTTCGGCCCGGTGAGCGCCGCCGCCATGTCGGCGGGCAGGAGCGGCGCGATCACCGCGTAGGGAATGCGCGCCTCGACCACGTTGCCGATCGCGAGCTGCGAATCATTGAAGGTCTGGAAGAACGGCGTACCCCCTTCGGGGTAGGTCCACAGAATGTCGGGGAAGCCGGCATACAGGCCGATCTCGAGATCGAGCGGCTCCTGGCCCATGAAGTCGATGTCGAGCCAGAACGACAGGTCGTAGCTCGAAGGCGGCCCGGCCGTCTGGATGCGCACCACCAGTGAGTCGGCGAGCGGCGCGATCGCGAAGCCCACGATGTCGCGCGACGGGTCGCCGCCCGCGTCGCCGGCGGGGTCGGTGAAGTTGGGGATCGCGCCCCAGTCCGAGCCGTCGCCGTCGACGCTGAGCGCCGCCGCGACCGGACGCAGCGCCTCGATGCGCGCGAAGACCGGCGCGTCGCCGATCGGCCCGTTCGCGCGCGCGGGCGCGGCGCACAGCGCCGCCGCGACGGCGATCGAACCCCACGCGCGCCAGGCCACGCGCGCATCCTATCACCCTGTGAGAGGATCTCTCCCGATGTCGGTCCTGCGCATTCTCATCCCGCTGTGTCTCGTCGCCGCTGCGGTCTGGTACCACGCCGAGATCGCGCGCGCGATCAACGATCTGTCGGGCTGGGTCGCCACGCTCGGGCCCTGGGGACCGGTCGTGTTCATCGCGGGCTACGTGGCGGCGGCGCTGGCCCTGGTGCCCGGCGTCGTGCTCACGCTCAGCGCGGGCGCGGTCTTCGGGCTCGCGGCCGGCACGGTGTACGTGTTCGTGGGCGCGAGCCTCGCCGCATGCGCGGCGTTCCTGCTGGCGCGCACCTTCCTGCGCGGCTGGGTCGAGCGCCGGCTGGCCGGCGACCCGCGCTTCCGCGCGGTCGATCGCGCGATCGGCGAGCAGGGCTTCTGGATCGTCTTCCTGCTCCGGCTCTCGCCGCTGTTCCCGTTCGCGGCCGGGAACTACCTGCTCGGGCTCACGCGCGTGCGCTTCCTCGACTACGCGTTCGCGTGCGCGGGCATGCTGCCCTGGACGTTCGTCTACGTGTATCTCGGCTCGGCCGTGGCCACGGCGGGCTGGGGCTGGCGGCTGGCGGTCGGGCTGCCCGTCACGGCGGGGGTGGTGTTCCTGGTCGCGCGCGCGGCACGGCGCGCGCTCGCGCAGGCCACGGGCGAGCCGGGCTGACTCGCGCTTCCACTGCGAGGGAAGCGAGCTTCCCCGAGTTGCGCACGAGTTGCCGGTCGGGAACCGCCGCGCGGCAGCGGCGCGCGCGGCGTGACTGGCCTGTCGCTTGCACCCGGCCTGCGGCGATGTCCACCCCCACCCCGCGACAGCAGGCCGGCTACCTGCGCCGGCTGCTCCGGCGCGGCGAGATCGAGGTCGCAGACCCCTCCACCGGCCGG
This sequence comes from Myxococcota bacterium, assembly GCA_035498015.1. Lineage (NCBI taxonomy): Bacteria > Pseudomonadati > Myxococcota > Myxococcota bacterium. The sequence goes on along the minus strand of DATKAO010000141.1, from coordinate 13,271 downwards.
GCCCTGCCGGCCATCATCGAGCTCCACGGCGACGTGATCCGCATCGTGCCCATGCTCGAGTCGCCCAAGACCGAGACCCGAGTGACTGACTCGGCGTTCACGGAAGACGCCCAAGCGTTCAGCGCGCTGGTGGCCCGTCTGCGCCGCGCGCTGACGCTCGAGCAGCTGGAAGAGATCGCGGGCGCGGTCGAGGCCGAGCTGAGTCGCGCCGGGGAGATCGATCCTCCGGTCTGACACCCGTTCGGCACCCCCCTTTCACTTCGTTTCGCGCGGGGGAGTATGATGCCGGGGTGGCAATGATTCTGGAGGATCGAGCGATGAAGCAGGGAGTCGCTGGGACCTCTCGCCGCGGCGCGGCTTCTCGGGAGGCGATCCTCCAGGCAGCGGTGCGCGTGATCGGTCGCGAGGGGCTGAGTGGCGCGTCGCTGGCGGCGGTCGCGAAAGAGGCCAACACGAGCAAGCCCGCGGTGCTGTATCACTTCGGGTCGCGAGAGCACTTGCTGCACGAAGTCGCGCAGCTCGCGCTCGGGCTGTACCGGGAGATCGTCGAGCCGGCGGAAAAGGGCCCCTCGCCGCGTTCGCGCACGGAGGCCGCCATTGCGGCGATCTTCGCGCCGGAACGCCGCACGCTCCTGGGCTGCATCCACGAGCTGATCGGGCTCAGCATGCGCGACGCGCAGGTCGCGGAGCTGATGCGCAAGTCACTCGAGGAAGTGCTCGAACGGCCGACGCGCGCGCTCGACAAGTACTTCGGCGCCGAGGAGGCGCGCGCGATCTCGCGCGCGCTGATCATGACCGTGCACGGTCACGTCGAGATGTGGCTGTGCTCGGATCCCGCGGACTCGAAGCAGTTCGTCGACTCCGTGACGCGCGCCGCGCTGGCGATCCTGCCGCAGTCCGTCCGCACGGCCTGAGCCGCAGGCGGACGAACGTCAGTAAGTCCGGCGCAGCCAGTCGACGAGGATCCGGTTGAGCTCGGCGGGGTGCTCCTGCTGCGTCCAGTGACCGCAGTCGCGGATCATCACCTTCTCGACCCTGGGCACGCGCGCTTCCATGCCCTCGGCGAGCGCCGGCGGGAGCGCGAAGTCGTCCTCGGCCGTGACCATGAGCGCGGGGCAGTCGAGTGTCTGCGGCGCGTGCTCGGTGAGTCGCCAGTTGCGGTCGATGTTGCGGTACCAGTTGATTCCGCCGCTGAAGCCCGTGCGCTCGAACGCGCGCACGAACACGTCGCGCTCGGCGTCCGTGAGCAGCGGGCGGCCGCGCACCACGCCCTCTTCCACCACGGCCGCGAGGTTGCGGATGCCGCCGGTGAGATCCAGGTCGCCGAGCTTGATGCCGCAGCGCATGAGCACGTCGAACACACGGCGCACGTCCTTCGCGAGCCGCGCGTCGGCGTCGCCGCGCTTCTGGAATTGCACGATGTAGTGGTCGGGGCCCATGGTCTGCTCGAGCATCTGCAGGGGCGGGACCGGCGGCCGCGGCAGGAAGGGCGTGTTCACGCCGATCAGCCCCGCGACGCGCAAGGGGTGCAGCTGGCCCATGGTCCAGATCACCATACCGCCCCAGTCGTGGCCGCAGAACACCGCGCGCTCGAGGTCGAGTGCGTCGAGCAGCCCGGCGAGGTCGCCGGTGAGCTGCGCGATGTCGTAGGCCTCGACCGCCTCCGGCGAGTCACTCGCGCCGTAGCCGCGCTGGTCGAGCGCGATCGCGCGGAAGCCGGCGGCGGCGAGCGCCGGCAGCTGGTGGCGCCACGAGTACGCGAGCTCCGGGAAGCCGTGCGATAACACCACGGGGAAGCCGCGGCCCTGCTCGTAGACCGCGAGGCGGACGCCGTTGGCGCGCACGAAGCGCGGCTGCGGGAAGTCGGTCATGGCTCGAGGATCACCTTGCACTGGTGGGTGGGCATCTTCAGCGCCTCGAAGGCGCTGGGGAACGCGTCGAGGCCGACCACGTCGGTGATCATGTCGTGCGCCACGATGCGCCCGCGATCGAGCATCTCGATCGCGAGCTCGAAGTCACGGCGGTGGTAGGCGACCACGAACTTGACCTCGACCTCTTTGATCACCGCCATCGCCGGGAAGATCATGTCGGGCTGCATGCACACCCCCACCACCACCACGCGCCCGCGCGAGCGCGTCATGCCGATGCACTGCTGCAGGAGACCGGGGATGCCGACACACTCGAAGACGACGTCGGGCGGGCCGCCGGTCTCGCGCTGGAACACGCTGACCGGGTCCTCCTTCGAGACGTCGGCCACCGCCGTCGCGCCGAAGCGCTCCGCCAGCGCGATCCGCCCGGGCGCCTTCTCGTTCACCACCACGGCGCGCGCGCCGAAGAAGCGCGCCCAGGCGGTCACGGCCAGGCCGATCGGCCCCGCGCCGATCACCATCACGCGCTCGCCCGGCACGAGCTTCGACAGGTTCACCGCGTGCAGGCCGACGGCCAGCGGCTCGACCAGCGCGCCCTCGCGGAAGGAGACGCCGGCCGGGAGCTTGAGTGACTCGGGCCCGCCCGTGAGCACGTACTCGGAGTAGGCGCCCGGGATCTGACCCAGACCGGTCGCGCGCAGCGCCGGGCACGCGACGACGTCGCCGTCGAGGCAGGCGCGGCACTTGCCGCAGCCGATGCAGGGCAGCGCGCACGCGCGGTCGCCAGGCTTCCACAGCCCGCGCAGCTCGGAGCCGACCTCGACCACCTCACCGGAGAACTCGTGGCCCATGACCGTGCCGGCCGGGAGCCCCGGCGGAAGCGAAGCGGCGTGCAGGTCGGAGCCGCAGATCCCGCAGCTCTTCACCCGCAGCACCAGCTCGCCCGGTCCGGGCTTGGGGTCCGGGCGTTCCTCGATCGTGAGTGGCTTTCCGATGCCGTGGAAGACGGCGGCGTGCATGACGGCTCCTCCCTGGGGAGGATGCATCATGAACCACGAATGGACTCGAGTCTAGTTATGGAATAGGATTCAGCTCGTGACGGCCCCCGCCACCGCCCCGCTGGTGACCCGCCGCGCGCGCAAGAAGGAGCGCACGCGCCAGGAGATCTTCGCCGCGGCGATGGAGCTGTTCGGCCGGCGCGGCTTCCACGCCGTCACGCTGGAGCAGATCTGCGCCGCCGCCGACGTGGCGCGCGCCACGTTCTTCCTGCACTTCCCCGCGAAGTCGGCGCTGCTCTGGGAGTGGAACCGCCAGGTCGCCGACGACTTCCGCGCCGGGCTGCACGAGCCGCGCAAGAGCGCGGTCAGCGAGATCCGCGCGCTGGTCGAGCACATCTCCGAGCGGCTGATCTCGCAGGCCGACGTCATGACCGCGCTCTTGCGCGAGTTCTTCGCCACGCCGCAGGCCTCGACCTCGCCGCCCGAGCAGCGCCACCTGCACGCCCTGTTCGAGGAGCTGGTGCGCCGGGGCCAGAAGCGCGGCGAGCTGCGGCGCGGCATCGACCCGCGGCTGTGCGTGGCGGTCGTGATGTCGACCGCCGCGGCGATCCTCTCCGGCAGCGTGTGGCAGGAAGGCCAGGTGACTCCCGAGAAGGCGCGCGCCCAGTTCTTCGAAGTCGTATTCCACGGACTCACAGGAGATCGAAAGTGACTCAATCGCGACTGCGCTTCGGCATCTTCATGGCTCCGTTCCACCCCGAGCACGAGAACCCTGCGCTCGCGCTGGCGCGCGACCTCGAGCTGGTCGAGCACCTGGACTCGCTCGGCTACGACGAGGCCTGGATCGGCGAGCACCATTCGGCCGGCTACGAGATCATCGGCTCGCCCGAGGTGTTCATCGCCGCGGCCGCCGAGCGCACGCGGCGCATCAAGCTCGGCACGGGCGTGGCCTCGCTGCCCTACCACCACCCGTTCATCCTGGCCGACCGCATCCGCCAGCTCGACCTGCAGACGCGCGGCCGCACCATGTTCGGCGTCGGGCCCGGCGCGCTGCCGACCGACGCGTTCATGATGGGTATCGACCCCTCGACCCAGCGGGACCGCATGCTCGAGTCACTGCGCGCGCTCGTGCCGCTGCTCAACGGCGAGACGGTCAGCATGAAGACCGAGTGGTTCGAGCTGCGCGAAGCGCACCTGCAGCTCCGCTCCTACGCCGAGGAAGGCGTCGAGATCGCGGTCGCGAACCAGGTGTCTCCCGCGGGCGCGCGCGCCGCGGGTGAGTTCGGCCTGTCGCTCTTGTCGATCGGCGCCACGACCACCGGCGGCTTCAACGCGCTCGCCAACACCTGGGGCATCTGCGAGGAGCGCGCGCGGCAGTTCGGCAAGACCGTCTCGCGCCGCGGCTGGCGCCTGGTCGCGCCCATGCACGTGGCCGAGACGCGCGAACAGGCGCGCGAGGACGTGAAGTTCGGCCTGTTGAACTGGGCCCGCTACTTCCGCGAGATCTCGCCCCTGCCGCTGGTCGACGCGGGCGTGCCCGTCGACCAGGCGATCGACAGGCTGATCGAGATCGGCATGGCGGTGATCGGCACGCCGGAAGACGCGATCGCGCAGCTCGAGAGACTCGAGAAGCAGTCGGGCGGCTACGGCTGCTTCCTGCAGCTCGCGCACGAGTGGGCGAACCAGAAGGCGACTCACAAGAGCTACGAGCTGATCGCGCGCCACGTGATGCCCCGCTTCCAGCAGACCAACGACCTGCGCGAGAAGAGCCTGAACTACGCGATCGAGAACCGCTCGCGCATCATGGCCGAGGCGGGCGGCGCGGTGATGAAGGAAATCCAGAAGCACGCCGCCGAGCAGAGCGCGAAGACGCAGAGCTGAGCGAGCGCCGTGACTCCGAAACACATCGTCGTGGTCGGCGGCTCGGTCACGGGCCTGGGTGCGGCCCTCGCGCTCTCGAACGAGGGGCATCGCGTCACCGTGCTCGAGCGCGACGCCACGCCCATGCCCGCGTCGCACGTCGAGGCCTTCGAGCGCTGGGACCGGCGCGGCTCGCCGCAGGTGCGCCACTCGCACGCGCTGCTGGCGCGGCTCTACTGTCTCATCCGCGACCACGCGCCCGACCTGCTCGACAAGCTGGTGGCCTGCGGCGCCGAGGAGCTGCCGCTCATGCAGATGGCGCGGCGCACCATTCCCGACGCGGTGGCCGAGCCCGGCGACGAGAACATCGTGCTGCTGGCCTGCCGGCGCATCACCTTCGAGTACGTGCTGCGCCGCCACGTGATCGACTCCGGCCGCGTCGACTTCCGCGACGGCGACGACGTGATCGGCCTGGCGAAAGCCAGTGACTCGCGCGGAGGGCCGCCGCACGTGATCGGCGTGCACGTGAACCGCGGCGACGGCGAGCAGGAGCTGTTGGGCGCCGACCTGGTGGTCGACGCCACCGGCCGGCGCTCGAAGCTCGCCGACTGGCTCGAGGCGATCGGCGCCGAGCGGCCGCGCGAGGACTCCGAGCCCTGCGGCATCTTCTACAGCTCGCGCTTCTACAAGCTGCGCGAAGGCGCCTCGCCACCGCCACTCACCAACGGCATGGGCCAGGACCTGGGCTACATGAAGGTCGGCATCTTCCCGGGCGACGCGCGCATCTTCTCGGTCACGCTCGCGGCCTCGCCCGACGACGACGTGCTGCGCAGTCTCTTGCGCCCGCACGGCTTCGACCGCTCCGCCGCCGCGCTGCCGATCCTGCGCGGCTGGATCGACCCCGCGGTCGCGGACCCGATTTCCGACGTGCACGGCATGGCCGGCCTGCGCAACACGCGGCGCTATCTCGTGCGCGACGGCCAGCCGCTGGCGACCGGCGTGGTCGCGCTCGGCGACGCGCTGATCCACACCAACCCGATCGCCGGCCGCGGCTGCTCGCTCGGCTGGGTGTCTGCCTTCCTGCTGGCCGAGGCGCTGCGCAAGGAGCCCGATGACCCGCGCGCTCTCTCGCTCCTGCTCGACTCACTCGTGGAGCGCGAGATCGTGCCCTGGTACGAGATCCAGCTCCAGCAGGACCGCGACGCGATCGAGGTCGACGCGATCCAGCGCGCGGGCGGCAATCCCTTCCAGTTGGAGCGCCCCGACGGCTCGCAGGACCCGAAGGCCTTCATGCGCTCGCTCATGCGCGAGGGCCTCGGTCACGCGCTGCGCGAGAACATGATGGTGCTGCGCGCGTTCATGCGCGTCCTGACCCTGCTCGACGCACCGCAGGACCTGATGAAACGGCCCGAAGTCTTCCAGGCCGTGCTGAAGGCCTGGAACGAGCGCCACAGCAAGCCGCCGCTGGCCCAAGGTCCGACGCGCCGCGAGATGGTCGAGATACTGCGCAGCGCGGCCTAGGACAGGCGCGCGTACATGCCGTAGAGCACGTAGCCCGCGCTCAGCGCGCCCAGACCGCACGCCACCAGGGCCGTCCAGCCGCAGGCACGGTGGATGCGCGCGATCCGGGCGCGCTCGGCCATGCGCTCGGGCGCGGGCGTGTCGGCCAGGCGCCGGGTCGTGGCGAGATACAGCGCCGTGCCGCCGGCCAGCACCATCACCGCGATGCACGTCTCGTGGAAGCGCAGCACGTGCACGAAGCGCGGCTCCCACAGCTCGAGCGCCTCGCGTCCCAAGACGCGCAGCTTCACCGCGTAGGACACCACGAAGAGCACCACCAGGGTGACTGCGATCTTCATCGAGCGCGCGTGGCTCGGGATCTCGGCGCGGCGAATCCGGCTGGCGCCGAATGCAGCGATCGCCAGCGCCGCGACCATGTTCACGAACGCACCGGTCCAGTACGCGACCTTGGGATCGAGCTGCATCCGCGCGCAGGATATCCCACGTGGCGCTGGCGGATGCTGGCGACGCGAAAGTCCGGGGCTATCCTCGCGATCTTGTGGGGAATGTGGGAGGAAGACCTCTGTGCGCAAAATCGCGGCTCTGTTGATTGGTGTCGTGACCCTGGCCTCCGTGTTGGCCGTGCCATCACTGACGATCGCCGACTCCACGGGTGTGCCGTTCCTGGCCGGAACCTGGCGCGGCAGCCTGAAGTCGTCGTACTGGGACCAGTCCGTCGCGGGCTCGCTCAAGCCCAAGAAGAAATTCAGCACCAAGCTGTCGGTGGTGATCGCCCAGGGCGCAGAGGACGACGCGCTGGCGGTGACCTTCAGCTATGACGATCCGCTCCCGACCTCGTCGTCGACCACCACCACGGTGAACGCTCTGTCGGGATTCGTGGGAAACTTCCACTTGAACCTGGCGAACACCTCACCGGCGTTCGCGCTCTCGGGCTCGGTCAACGGCAAGGGCACGTCGATCACCTTGACGGGCGTGATGGGCACGGACTCCCTCACACACGAGCTCAAGATCAAGCTGAAGAAGCAGGACAACTGAGGTCGCGAGGCGGGGCCGTGATTGCTGTTCAATAGCCTCGCCTTCCTCGTCTTCTTCCCCGCCTTCTTCGTCGCCTATCTCGCGACACGGGGCGTCGTGCGCCTGTGGCTCACGCTTTTGGCGAGCTACTTCTTCTACGCCTGGTGGGACTGGAGGCTCCTGCCCCTGCTCTGGTTCCAGACCGCGCTCGACTTCTTCGTGGGGCGCGCGGTGTACCGCATGCCCGACCCGCGGCGCCGGCGCCGGCTGCTGGCGGTCTCGCTCACCACCAACCTGGCCCTGCTCGCCTTCTTCAAGTACTTCCACTTCGGGGTGGCCTCGGCGCGCGGACTGGCGCATTGGCTGGGCTTCGAGGTGCCCGAAGTCACGCTGCAGATCCTGCTGCCGGTCGGAATCTCGTTCTACACGTTCCAGAGCATGAGCTACGTGCTCGACGTGTACCGCGGCGAGATCGAGCCCGAGCCGAGCCTGCTGCGCTTCGCCACCGCGGTCGCGCTGTTCGTGCACCTGGTGGCGGGCCCGATCGTGCGCGCCCGCCACTTGTTGCCGCAGCTGCACGGCGACCGGCCGTTCGACGCCGAGATCGCGACCGCGGGCTTCGAACAGGCGCTGTGGGGCTTCTTCAAGAAGATGGCGATCGCCGACTCACTGGCGCCGCTGGTCGACGCACAGTTCGCGGCGCCGCCGCTGCACGACGGCATGTCGCTCCTGCTCGGCGTCTACTTCTACGCGGTGCAGATCTACTGCGACTTCTCGGGCTATACCGACATCGCCCTCGGTCTGGCGAAGATCCTGGGCTACGACCTCGGCGTGAACTTCGACCGGCCCTACTTCTCGACCAGCTTCTCGGAGTTCTGGCGCCGCTGGCACATCTCGCTCTCGAGCTGGCTGCGCGACTATCTGTACATCTCGCTGGGCGGCAACCGGCGCGGCAGCGCGCGCACCTACGTGAACCTGATGCTCACGATGCTGATCGGCGGGCTGTGGCACGGCGCGAACTGGACCTTCGTGGCCTGGGGCGGGCTGCACGGCTTGTATCTCGTGGTCGAGCGCGCGCTGCGGCCGGCGCTCGCGCGCGCGTTCGCGGCGGCGCGCGTGCCGGACTTCGCCGTGCGCCTGGCCTCGGGGCTGCTCGTGTTCCACGGCGTGTGCTTCGCCTGGATCTTCTTCCGCGCGCAGACGTTCGGCATCGCCTGGCAGGTGATCGAGGGCATCGCGACGCGCACCCAGCTCTCGTTCGCGCAGGTGCCCGACAAGTTCCTGGTCGCGAAGGCGCTGCTCCTGTGCGGCGTCTTGTTCGCGGTCGAGCTGGCTTCGTTCCAGACCGCATGGGTCGCGCGGCTGCGCGCGCGGCCCGTGGCACGGCTGGCCAGCGCGGCGCTGGTGGTCTGGGGGATCGCGGTGCTGGCCACGTTCTCGGGCGCGAACTTCATCTACTTCCAGTTCTGAGGCCCCATGCGAGACGCCCTGCGCACCGCCCTGTTCCGCCTCGCCGTCCTGGCGGCCTGCGTGCTGGCGGGCGACCGCGCGCTCTCGGCGCTCTTCGACTCACAGCTCCTGCGCAGTCAGTTCCGCTTCTCGGTGGCGGCACGCGGCGGCCAGCCCGCGAACCTGCTGGTGCTCGGTGACTCGCGCGGCGTGAACGGCCTGTACGCGCCCGAGCTCGAGCGACTCACCGGCATGCACGTGCTGAACCTGGCCTACAACGGCATGTCGACGCTGGTCGCCGAGGCGGTGCTGCGCGACTACCTGCAGCGCAACGAGACGCCGCGCGCGGTGCTCCTGGAAGTGACCAACGTCCAGGACGCGCACACGCTGCTGAACGGGCTGATGTGTTACTGGCGCCAGGGGCCGGCGCTCGCGGCGCTCGCGCGCGAGTGGTCGCCGCTGAACGCGCGCGCCGTGAGCGCGTTCCACCTGTACGCCTACAACGGCGAGATCCCCATGCGCGTGCTGTTCTACCGCAACCGCTCCGACCAGGACTGGATCAACCGCTACCGCATCTCGCCCGCAGTGATCGAGGACGCGCGCCAGGCCAGCGACTTCGAATTCGCCACGCGCGACGAGAACCTGGCGGCGCTGGGCCGCATGACCACGCTGGCGCGCGAGCGCGGGATCGCGCTGCGGCTGGTGGTGGTGCCGTATCTCCCGGAGTTCGTCGCGCACGCGCGCAACTGGGACGGCTGGATCCAGCGCATCCAGGCCGCGGCGGGCGGCGAGCGGATCTGGGACTACGGGCACGCGGTCACCGACCACGCGCACTTCGCCGACCGGCTGCACCTGAACGAGGTGGGCGGCGTGCCGTTCGCGGAGCTCTTGGCGCGCGACGGCTTCCTGGCGTTTGACGCCCGCGCGGCGCGCGAGTAAATCCAGCGCATGCCGCCGCCCGCCTCGAAGCGCGCCGAGAGCGTGGTCCCGTTTCTCGCCATGGAGGTCATGGAACGCGCGTTCGCGCTGGAGCGCGCGGGCGCGCGCGTGATCCACCTCGAGATCGGCGAGCCCGAGGCGGCCCCGCCGGCCGCCGCGCAGGCTGCGGCCGCGCGCTCGCTGCGCGACGAGCCCGCGCGCTACACCGACAGCCGGGGGCTCGTCGAGCTGCGCGAGGCGATCGCCGCCGAGCGAGCGACACGCAGCGGTGTCACGCTCGACCCCGAGCGCGTGCTGGTCACCGCCGGCACCTCGCCGGCGATCCTTCTGGCCTTCACGTATCTGCTCGACCCGGGCGACGAGGTCGTGCTCGGCACGCCGCACTACGCCTGCTATCCGAACCTGATCCGCGCCGTGGGCGGGGTGCCCGTGCTCGTGCCCACCGAGGCGCGCGACGGCTACCGGCTCGACCCCGAGCGCGTGCGCGCGCGACTCACTCCGCGCACGCGCGCGATCCTGGTCGCCTCGCCCGCCAACCCGACCGGGGCGGTCCAGGCGCGCGCCGACCTCGAGGCGCTGCACGGCCTGGGTCTGCCGCTGGTCTCGGACGAGATCTACGACGGCCTGGTGTACGACGGCGCGCGAGTCACCTCGCCGCTCGAGCTCGGCGACGACGCGTTCGTGCTCGACGGCTTCTCGAAGCGCTACGCCATGACGGGCTTCCGGCTCGGCCACCTGATCGCGCCCGCGAGCGCGGCGCGCACGCTGCGCAGCCTGGCGCAGAACCTGTTCACCTCGGTGGCGAGCTTCGTGCAGCGCGCGGGCATCGCGGCGCTGTCCGAGGGCGCGGCCACGGTCGCCGAGCTGCGCCGCACCTACGCCGCGCGCCGGGGCGTGCTGATGCGCGGCCTGCAGGAGCTGGGCTTCGAGGTGCCGGTGACTCCGCGCGGCGCGTTCTACGTGTTCGCCGACGCGCGCCGCTTCGACCTCGACTCCCGGCGCCTGGCGAGCGACCTGCTCGAGCGCGCGCACGTGGCGGTGACTCCCGGCGTCGACTTCGGCGAGGCCGGCGAAGGCTGGCTGCGTTTCTCGTGCACGGCCTCGGACGCGGACCTGGCCGAGGCGCTCGAGCGACTGCGCAACGCCCTGCACTAGCTCCCGTCTAGAATGGGGTCATGACGCACCCGTTGCCCGTGCCGCTGGTCATGTTGCTGGGCTTCGCCGCCTGGACGCTCGTGCTCTTGTTGGCGACCGTCGGCGTGTACCGCTGGAGCCGGATCCTCTCCGGCCGCGCGCCGATCGGCAGCTTCCGCGCCGACCGGATCGAAGGGTCCGAGTGGTACGCGCGCGCGATGCGGGCCCATGCGAACTGCGTCGAGAACCTGCCGGTGTTCGGGGCGATCGTGTTCGGGCTCTACGTCACCAAGACCAGCGGGCCGCTGGTCGACACACTGGCCACCTGCGTGCTCGTCGCCCGCATCTGCCAGTCACTCGTGCACGTGGCCTTCGCCCAGACCGACACGGCCGTGTCGGTGCGCTTCGCGTTCTTCTTCGTGCAGATCGCGAGCTTCCTGTGGCTGATCGGGATCATCTTCGCGAGCGCCGGCGAGCCGGCGTAGGAGGACCATCATGCTCGACCAGAAGAACTACTCGACGATCCGGATCGAGAAGCGGCCGGACGGCGTCGCGCTCGCCACCCTGAACCGGCCCGAGAAGCTGAACGCGGTGAACGGCGACCTCCACCACGAGCTCACCACCCTGCCGCGCGACGCCGACTCCGACCGCGACGTGCGTGCGCTGGTGATCACCGGCGCGGGCCGCGCGTTCTGCGCGGGCGGTGACTTCTCGCCCGGCAGCGTGCCGCTGGGCAGCCGCGGCACGCCGGCGTTCGAGGAGGGCCGCCGCGTGGTCGACCACTTGCTCGAGTGCAGCAAGCCGGTGATCTCGGCGGTGAACGGCTACGCGATGGGACTGGGCGCCACCGTCGCGCTCTTGTGCGACGTGGTCGTGGCGGCGCGCTCGGCGGTCTTCGCGGACACACACGTGGTGATGGGCATCGGCGCGGGCGACGGCGGGCAGCTGATCTGGCCGCTCCTGGTCGGCGTGAACCGCGCGAAGTACTACCTGATGACCGGCGAGCGCGTGAACGCCGAGGAGGCCGAGCGCATCGGCCTGGTGAGCTTCGTGGTCGACGACGCCGAGCTCATGCCGCGCGCGCTCGCCATCGCCACCCGGCTGGCGCAAGGCCCCGCTCAGGCGATCGCGGCCTCGAAGGGCGCGATCAACCAGTGGATGCGCTCGATCTCCGCGAGCGTGCTCCCCCACTCACTCGCGCTCGAGTCCGCGTGCTTCGGCAGCGCCGACAACCGCGAGGCGGTCGCCGCATTCAACGAGAAGAGAAGGCCCGACTTCCGTCGGACTTAGCGTTCGTTCGCCTGTGGCTCAGTTCGCGGCCTCAGTCACTGCCGACTCATCGCGGCGCGCGCCTTGGCTTCGGCCTCGGCCGTGCGGTCCCCGGCCGTGTCCTTCTCCGCCAGGTCGAAGACCACGCGCTCGAGCCGCCCCGGGTACGCGAACGGCGCGGCGTACGCGCCGTTCACGGGCGCCGGGCTGCGGCCGAAGTCCATGCCGGTGCTGGACAGGATCACCAGCAGCCGCGGAATGCGCCCCGACGCCAGTGTCTCGCCGTCGCAGGACAGGTCGACCTCGGCGCTCTTGTCCTCGGCGCGCTTCACGCGCAGCTCGATCCGGCGGCGGCCGGGCGGGAGCGCGCGCGCCGCAACGACGCGCGTGTGCTCGTGGAAGGCGTTGTAGTCGAACTCGACCCGGCCGTCCTTCACGTACAGCGCGAAGCCGCTGTTGCCGTTGCCGCGCGCGATCAGCGCGCCGTCGCCGCCGCCCGCCGGATGCTCGAGCTCGACCGTGATCGCGAAGCTGCGCGCCGCGGAGGGGCACGCGTCGGACACGATGTGAGAGACCGGCGGGTAGTACACGAAGCGCGAGCGCGACGTGGGCAGCCCGGGGCGCGGAGCCGCCCGGAACAGCAGCGCCGCGCCGCGGTCGTCGAGCGGCAGCACCCCGTTGCGCTCCGCCTCGTGCCACCACAGGTCGACGAGCTGCTTCACCCGGTCGGGCTGATCGGCGGAATGGTCGACCGACTCGGAGAAGTCGCTCTCCAGGTGGTAGAGCTCCCAGCGGTCTTCGTCGAACGGGGCGCCGGGACGGTGCTTGGTGACCGCCTTCCAGCCCGCGTGCCACAGGCCGCGGTGACCGAGCATCTCGAAATACTGCGTGTCTCGCGCGGCGGGCGCATGCTCGTCGTGCAGCGCCGGCACGAGACTCTTGCCGTGAACGGGCATCTGCGGCACGCCCGCGAACACCTCGGGCGCGCGCGCGCCCGCGACCTCGAGGATGGTCGGCGCCAGGTCGATCACGTGGCAGAACTGCCGGCGGAAGCCACCCGGCTGCCGCAGCCGCGCGGGATGGTGCACGATCAGCGGATCGCGCACGCCGCCGCCGTGAGTGTTCTGCTTGTACCACTTGAGCGGCGTGTTCCCCGCCTGAGCCCAGCCCCAGGGAATGTTGCTGTGACTGTTGGGGCCGCCGATGTCGTCGAGCCGGC